>NZ_JBQHUC010000001.1:0-239656 GCF_052065395.1 Bariatricus sp. HCP28S3_F11
AAACGTCCGCGACTTGGTACAATAAGAAAGAATCACATTCAGAGCAGTTCTATTTTTTCCAGAACTGCTCTTTTATTATCTGCTCTGAATCTGATACTTTCCTTAAGAATTATAGCAACATATGGATGCGTTTTCAAATCATTTACCTGAATGTGTAAGCATTTTTCAACGGATCAAATCATTTTGATTATAGTGTAATAGAAAAAACACAAGAAAAATGGAATATTAACAAAGAAAGTTCATTTTGCGGTAGAGAAATCCCGGGATTTGTGATAGGATGAATCAGGATGTAAAAAAATACTGGAGGTATTGAAAATGAAAATTGCGGTAACTTACGATAACGGGAATGTATTTCAGCATTTTGGAAAAACAGAAAATTTTAAAGTATATGAAGTAGAAGCGGAAAAGGTTGTTTCCAGTGAAATCATCGCTTCAAATGGTACCGGTCATGGCGCACTTGCAGGACTTTTGGCAGAAGCAGGAATTCATGTCCTGATCTGTGGCGGTATTGGAGAAGGTGCACAGGAAGCACTTGATGAAGCAGGAATTGAAGTAGTATCAGGCGCAGAGGGAAATACGGATGAAGCTGTTGAAGCATATTTAAAAGGCGAACTGATTTCTACAGGAGTGAATTGCGATCATCACGACCATGAAGAAGAACATTCCTGTGGCGGCAATTGCGGAAGCTGCGGAGGCTGCGGCGGTCATCGGGTTATGCTTGAAGGAAAAAATGCAGGAAAGATCTGTAAAGTACATTATAAAGGTACATTCAACGATGGTGCTCAGTTTGATTCTTCCTATGATCGTGGAGAACCATTGGAATTTATCTGTGGAGCAGGCATGATGATCAAAGGATTTGATGCAGCAGTCGTTGATATGGAAGTAGGACAGGTTGTAGATATCCATCTTATGCCGGAAGAAGCATATGGCATGCCGGATCCGAATGCAATTATGACATTTGAGATTGAGCAGCTGCAGGGATCAGAAGATCTTACAGTTGGTCAGCAGGTTTATCTGTCAAATGCAATGGGACAGCCATTCCCGGTAAAAGTAGTAGAGAAAGATGAAAAGACAATTACTCTTGATGCAAATCATGAAATGGCAGGAAAAGAACTGAACTTCAGGATTGAACTGGTTGAAGTAAAATAAGGATGAGAATCGACAGACTGGTCCCAAATTGCGGGATCGGCCTGTCTTTTTTGTGTAAAAGTATCGGAAGCCTGATAACCTTACATTGACTGTAAGTGTTATTTTCTGGCAGCCTATGTTATCATGAAGCCAGAAAACAACAGGAGGTAATTCTTATGGAACCGATTTTGAATATTGAAAACTTAACCAAGACCTACGGCAATGTGCCGAACCAGACCAGGGCGCTGGACGGAATCACTTTTCAGGTGATGCCCGGAGAATTTCTGGGGATCATGGGCAGCAGTGGCTCCGGAAAGTCCACACTGCTTAACTGTATTGCGACGGTGATCAAGCCTACCGGCGGCAGTATCGTGATGGAGGGCAGGAATCTGCAGTCACTTGGCGGTAAGGAACTGGCACAATACCGGGGGAAAACAGTGGGCTATCTGTTTCAGAATTTTGAATTGCTGGATAATCTGACTGGCCGGGAAAATGTCTTACTGCCGACTTCCCTGCATGATGTGACAGAAAAGGAGAGTTCTCTACGTCTGGAGCAGCTTGCGGAATATCTGGAAATTACAGATGTACTGGATAAATTTCCCGCACAGATGTCCGGTGGACAGCGTCAGAGAGTGGCGGCGGCTAGAGCCATGATTCTCCACCCGAAACTGATTCTTGCGGATGAACCGACTGGCGCACTGGACAGTAAGAATGCGAAGAATATCATGGAAAAGCTTTCCGGATTAAACCGGGATGAAGAGGCCACGATTCTGATGGTGACCCATGATTCCAACGCAGCCAGCTTTTGCAAACGAATCCTGTTCATTCAGGACGGGGTGATTTTCCATGAGCTTCGCCGCGGCGATGAAAGCCAGCAGGATTTCTACCAGAGAATTCTGAAAGTCATGGCTCAATTGGGAGGAGGCAGCTTAAATGTTCTCTAATTTAATTCTAAGAAATAGTAAACGCAACCGCAAAAAAAACGGGCTGTTTTTCGGTTCATTGATTATTTCCATTGTTGCTTTTTATATCATCCTTTCGCTCTCCAAACAGGATGTGATGGTCTTTCTTGCGAAAATGGAAAGTGATGCGGTAAATAAATTGTTGCTGATGATTCCGGTTTTCTATGGGATGACGTTGGGAATTCTGTTTTTTCTGATTTATTTTGCCTGTAAATATCAGCTGGAGCGCCGCAGAAAAGAGTTTGGTGTCTATCTGATGATGGGAATGCGGAGAAGTAAGCTCTTTATCATGCTTCTTGCGGAGGATCTTTTGAGCAGTATTCTGGCTCTGGTGATCGGACTTCCGATTGCGGTGCTGCTTTCGGAACTGATCAGTCTGGTTACAGCCAAGCTTGTGGGGATGGGTATCATCGGCCATCAGTTTACATTTTCACTGTCAGCTGTTTGCTTTACCGTTACAGGATTCCTCGTTATCAAGCTGGCGGCGTTTCTGATCCTCAGTGGGAAAATCAGTCGGCAGGAGATCGGCACGCTTCTGGCTTCTTTCTCCGAAAAAGAAAAAAAGCAAAGGCCGGCATTTGTCTATGGGACTTGTACCGTTTCAGGCGTGATCATGCTGGCTGCCGCCTATGCCATGGCGATTCAGGGAATTGCATGGTATGCCCCGGATAAAATGCTCCTGACCCTGCTTCTCGGGCTCTTGGGAACGATTTTTCTGTTCTATGGAATGCGGGCATTGATCGCCTTACTGGTAAAGGCGGGAAAAGCAAATCGAAAACTTCATGTATTTTCATTCCGCCAGATTCAGGAAAATGTCATGCATCAGTCTACCTCCATGGCCATCAGTTCGCTGCTGATTCTGGCAGCATTGTGCTGTTTTGGCGCCGGCATCGGTATTGCCGGTACCAGCCGGCAGGCGGAGGAGCATGTGATGGATTATACATTTCAGGATTATGGTGCAGAGAGTTCACAGGATGCCCTTTCTCATCTGAAGACTGTGCTGAAGGAAAATGATCTTGAAAGTCAATTTTCCCAGCTCTTTGAAATGCGGATCGGCAACGTACGGAATGGGGAGAATGGCAATCATGTGTTTCAAATGGATTCTGTTATGGAGTCTTTGGAAGGTTTCACACAATCCGAGGATCGGGATGTCCTGTTGAACAATCTGGGCTATGTTGATTATCCGTATTTGATCTGTTTGTCAGATTACAACCGTCTGTTGGAGGCCGCCGGTAAGCCTGCTCTGGTACTGGAGGAAAATGAGGCTGCCGTGTATCAGGATTATGATTTTACGACTGAGAGCAGAATGGATATACTCAACCGTATTCTTTCCGAACATCCGGAGACTCTGCTGAATGGTAATTCTGTTTATCTGACCGGCAAGAGTCAGTCGGTGGATCTGGTGACCGACAGGTCGATTACTTTATCGTTTGCACTGATTCTGCCTGATGAGCAGTTTTTACAATATACAAATGGAGAATATGAGGTTTATATCAATGGCATTTTGAAACGGGAAGCAGGAAAGTCCGGAAGCCTGATGACTGCGATTTCTGATATGAACGTACGGTTGGATGAACTTTGCCTTGAAGATATGGGGATTGAGTATGAAAGCTTTCTGCAAAATATCGGACGTCAGCTTTTTTATATGGTTGCGGCCAGCTACATTACCATCTATCTTGCCATTATCTTTCTGGTGGTTGCCAATACCATTATGGGGGTTCAGTTCCTGATGAATCAGCAGAAGACAGGACGCAGATATCAGACGCTGGTGCATCTGGGCGCTACTTATAAAGATATTTGTCTATCTGCCCGGAAACAGATCAACTGGTTTATGGGACTTCCCGTCTTTGTCGCTGCAATCAGCAGTATCTTTGGAGTCAAGGCTCTCTTTGCGGGACTTCTTTCATCCGGAACAAATGGAGCAGAGTGGGAAATGCTTCTGGTGTCTTCCGCTATGATTTTACTGCTTTGTGTGGTAGAATACATCTATGTAACTATAATTAAGCGTTCCAGTGACCGATATTTGCTGACGCTCATGCAGCCGCAGAGAGAAGAATAGCCGGGAAGGAGGACTGTCATGAAGAAAATCGCTGTTGTAGAAGATGAAGTTTATACACGGGAAGAGCTTTGCAATATGCTGGAGAAGGCAGGATATTCTGCTTTGGAAGTGACTGTATTTGAAAATGCCGCAGAGCAGCTGACAGCCCTCGCTCCTGATCTTGTTATCCTGGATCTTAATCTGCCGGAGATCAGTGGATTCCAGATTTGCTGGGACCTCAAGCAGAAAACATCCATTCCGGTTCTGGTCTTGACTTCCCGGGACCAGATGTCCGATGAATTGCAGGCGCTCCGTCTTGGGGCGGATGAATATTTGACAAAGCCCTGCCGCAAAGAGCGGCTGTTGGCCAGAATCGCCAACATTCTCAAACGATTCGAAGGCCGTTCCAATCTTCTGGAAGGGCAGGGATTCTTGTTGGATCGGGGAACTTACACGTTGTACATCAATAACACTTCCGTGATCCTTCCCAGAAATCAGGGTAAGCTTCTGGAAGCATTGCTTGCGGGTGGAAATCAATTAGTGACTTCGAAGCAGCTATGCAGGGCACTCTGGGATACGACGGAGTTCATTGATGAAAATGCTCTGCAGGTCAATTTGACCCGTCTGAAAAAGACGATGGCGAATTTGGGCATGAAGCAGAAAGTCGTGGCTGTCCGTGGATTGGGCTACCGGCTGGAAAGGGAGGATACACCGTGAAACAGTTCTGGAATACGTTAAAACGATATGCCCCGTGGCTCATTTTACTGCTCATTATTGATTCTTTTTCTTCTCTGCTCCTATGGCTTTCCAGTGCACAGGCATTCGCAAGCCTTGTCGTGACGATTGCACTGGCAAGCCTTGTTTTGTTTTCAGTAATCGTTCTGTACGTTTATTTCAAAGAGCAGCATAAACGTGCGATTTTTCGAGCTTTTCTAATGGAACCGGACGAGGTGAACACGGAAAAACTTCTATGTGCAGTGAGTCAGCAGGAGCGGGAACAGCTTCGGGTTCTGGTCTCTGTTCTGGAGAAAAAGCAAAGCCGGATTCAGGAGACTGAGGAAGCCCTCCGGGATTATGAGGAATACGTGGAGGGGTGGGCGCATGAAGCCAAAACACCGCTTTCTTTGCTTACTATGATTTTGGATAACCGGGCCGATGAGATCCCGCCTCCTCTGCACGCCAAATTGGACTATGTGCGAAGTCAGCTTCAGGAGGATATTACCCAGATGCTCTACTACGCCCGGCTTGGGAGCAGCACGAAAGATTATCGGTTTGAGACTGTGGAACTTAGAGATGCCATAGAAGAGGTTCTTGAAGATTATGCACCTTTGCTGGAGGAAAAGCAGTTTCTCATTGAAAACAGATTACAAGACGAAACCGTCTATACTGACCGACGGGGATTTCAATTCATGATTGGCCAGATCATCAGTAACTCCATCAAATACAGTGGAGCTGAGCCGAAACTCACTGTGTCCCTGAAGCACACCGGCGAGACGGATATTTTGACCATAGCTGATAACGGTATTGGGGTTAAGAATTATGACCTGCCCTATATTTTTCAGAAGGGCTTTACAGGGGATTCTACCGACAGCCGGAAGAAAGCTACCGGTATGGGGCTGTATTTGACAAAAAAGATGGCAGATGATCTGAACCTGAAAATAGAGGCTGAATCCCGGTGGGGAGAAGGGGTGACGATTTCGATTGCTTTTCCAAAAGTGAAGTAGATTTGAGCAGTATTGGGGACAGATATGTATTAGAAGAGGAGGATACCTGGTTCGTTTCAATATACAGAAAAGAAGACGGATCTGCGCAATGGGGAGCCTTATGAATTGGAAATTTACCATAAAATGATAAGTTATCTTTAGGACATTGACTTGTGTACCAAGATTATGTGAAAGAACTTTCTGACTCGGAACTGGTTTATATGCTTTCCGGCGGTACAACAAAAGGTGTCCTTCTTTATATCTTTGTAGTTGCAGCTTTGGAGAATGGATTTGACCTTTTGATAGATGAAGTAGAAAATCATTTCCATAAAACATTGGTTGAAAACATAATCAGTTTATTTAAAGATAAGACGGTTAATAAGAAATCTGCAACACTTAATTTAGCAAAGAAAATATTGTATATAATCGTAAACATTATGATAACAGTACAGCGTTTTATCGTGATTACTACGGAGAACGCATTGAATTGCTTGTAGATACAATTAAACGATATAAGCAATTAAAAGGAAAACACCAGAAAGATGAATTCTATCTTGCAGATTTGTTGAAATCATAAATCCAGTAAATGAAATAGGAGATTATATGACGGATGAGTATGCAGTGAGCGGACTCGGTTACTTTTCGCATAGTAGCTAGCATTTACTACACCACTGGTTGATTGCGGCGTTCGGATTTTCGGTTACTTTTCGCATAGTAGCTAGCATTTACTGCTTCCTTATACTGGCGAAATAACATTGACAAACCGTTGTCATTGAATTAAAATAAACCTTTAGAGATAATGTTTGTGGAGGAAGCGCAAAGATGAGATACAATTTTAAAAGGATAGAGCCCAAGTGGCAGGAGCGGTGGGAAGAGAGCAAGATCTTCGAAGCTCAGGACAACAGTGATAAACCAAAGTTTTACGGACTGGTAGAATTCCCGTACCCGAGCGGTGCCGGTATGCATGTCGGACATATTAAGGCATACTCAAGTCTTGAGGTAATCAGCAGAAAGCGCCGTATGGAGGGGTACAACGTACTTTTCCCGATCGGATTTGATGCATTTGGTCTGCCGACGGAAAACTATGCGGTTAAGACAGGCACACATCCGCGTGTGATTACAGATGAAAATATTAAAAAATTCACGAACCAGCTGAAGAAAGTAGGATTTTCTTTTGACTGGAGCCGTGTGATCGATACGACGGATGAGGATTATTATAAGTGGACTCAGTGGATCTTCCTGAAAATGTTTGAAAATGGTCTTGTGTTCAGAGACAGAACGCTGGTAAACTATTGTCCGCACTGCAAGGTTGTTCTTTCCAACGAAGACAGCCAGGGCGGCAAATGTGATATCTGCCACAGCGATGTGGTTCAGAAATCCAAGGACGTATGGTATCTGAGAATCACCGAATATGCGGACAAGCTTCTGGAAGGTCTGAATGATGTGGACTATCCGGAAAATGTAAAGCAGCAGCAGATCAACTGGATCGGCAAGTCAAAGGGTGCGTTCGTGGATTTTGCAATTGATGGATTGGACGAGAAGTTAAGAATCTATACGACCAGACCGGACACGCTCTTCGGTGTTACCTTTATGGTTATTGCGCCGGAACATCCGATTATTGATCAGTATTGCGATAAAGTGACCAATATGGATGAAATCATTGCATACCGCAATGAATGTGCGAAGAAGACGGAGTTTGAAAGAACCCAGCTTGTGAAGGATAAAACGGGTGTAAGAATCCAGGGACTGGAAGCAATCAATCCGATCAACGGTAAAAAGATTCCGATCTACATTGCAGACTATGTAATGATGGGCTACGGTACCGGAGCGATCATGGCAGTGCCGGCACACGATCAGAGAGACTATGATTTCGCAAAGAAATTTGATATTGATATTATTGAAGTAATTAAAGGCGGAGACATTTCCAAAGAAGCTTATACGGGTGACGGCGAGATGGTGAACTCCGGATTCCTGAACGGATATACCAATAAGCATGATTCCATCGAGCGCATGCTGGAAGAGCTGGAGAAGACCGGCGTGGGCGAGGCTGGTGTCCAGTATAAGATGAAAGACTGGGCATTCAACCGTCAGAGATACTGGGGAGAGCCAATTCCGCTGATTCATTGTCCGAACTGTGGTGTTGTGGCAGTTCCTTATGAAGAACTTCCGCTCCGTCTGCCGAGAGTGAAAGATTTCGAACCGGGTGAAGACGGACAGTCACCGCTTGCCAAGATCGATTCCTTTGTAAACTGCACCTGTCCGAAATGCGGCGCAGCAGCGAAACGTGAGACAGACACCATGCCTCAGTGGGCAGGATCATCCTGGTATTTCCTGAGATATATTGACCCGCATAATGAAAATGCACTGGCAGATATGGACAAGCTGAAATACTGGATGCCGGTTGACTGGTATAACGGTGGTATGGAACATGTGACCAGACATATGATCTATTCCAGATTCTGGCACCATTTCCTGTATGATATCGGAGTAGTCAACACACCGGAGCCGTATGCAAAGCGATCCATTCAGGGACTGATCCTAGGACCGGATGGTGATAAGATGAGTAAATCCAAAGGAAATGTAGTCGATCCTCTGGATATTGTTGAGGAGTATGGTGCAGATACGCTTCGTACCTATGTGCTTTTCATGGGAGATTATGGGGCAGCCACACCGTGGAATGACAGCTCCGTAAAGGGCTGTAAGAAGTTCCTTGACCGTGTTGCGGGTCTGACAGATCTGGTTTCCGATGAACCGGTTTCCGATGAGCTGGAAATGAAGATCCATCGTACGATCAAGAAGGTATCTTCTGATATTGAGAGCTTGAAATTTAATACGGCCATCGCGAGTCTGATGACCTTGATCAACGATATCACGGCAGAAGGACATTTGAGTAAGGATGATCTGATCATCTTTATCAAGCTGCTGAGCCCGTTTGCTCCGCATCTTTGCGAGGAAATCTGGGAGTTCTTGGGTGGAGAAGGATTTGTCACTGTTTCTCCGTGGCCGGAATATGATGAGGGAAAAACCGTTGCCAAGACCATCGAAATCGGTGTTCAGGTAAATGGTAAGGTCAGAGGAACCATCGTCATTCCGACAGACTGTGACAAGGAAGAGGCGTTTGCGATTGCAAAGGCGGATTCCAGAATTGCTTCTTTCCTGGAAGGAAAGAATCTTGTGAAAGAGATTTATGTACCGAATAAGATTGTTAACTTTGTTGCAAAATAATAAAACAGAAAGAGAGGCCGGATCACTTGGATCACGGTCTCTTTTTAAACTTGGAATTCTTTATTGTTCACGCTTGTTAGATTCAGGCGGTTCTCTCGTAAATGATATAGAATATGAGCAAGTCTCTCTTCGAGACTCTGATTCCCGTTGATAAAGGGATAGGAGAAGCAGTTATCTGTGGGACGATCAATCGGTTCGGTACCATTGACATCCGCGCAACGGAGGTGGGACAGGATAGTTCTTTGCAGAAAATGATACATATGGTGCAGGAAGCGGAGGAGAAGAAGGCTCCCATGGCAGCAATCGGTCAGGCGACAAAGCACGGTGTGATCATCAAATCCGGGGAAACAAAAGATTTCAACACAATATAATGAGGGAATGCTTAAGAAAATGTAATGTATTTCTGTGGCTGCAAGCGCTATTTACGCTTTGCAGTCACAATGGCTCCTAGCCCGGCGGCATTGATTCCGACATGGCAGGCAATACTGCAGGACAGAGGTGAATAGTAGACCGGATGATCCGGAAATGCGGATTGTACCAGGTCTACCCAACGTTTTGCGTCTTCTTCCTTTTCAAAAGTTCCGGCAGTCGCGATCTGGAGTCTGTCTGACGGAACATCCAGGAAACGGGATGCGATGTCCGCTTTCAGTGCCTCGATCAGCTTCTTTTCACTTTGCCTGCTTCCTCTTACTTTGGCAAAGAGATCCAGTTTTTCGCCCTGTATGGTAAGCAGAGGTTTGATATTGAGAATATTGGCAATGGCGGCAGCGGAGGATGTGATTCTTCCGCTTTTTTTTAGGTATTTCAGCGAATTTACAGTCAGGAAAATGCTTGCCTGATAGGCAGTTTCTTCCAGATACTTTCTGATTTCTACTGCAGATTTTCCCTGGTCGGCAAGGAATTTTGCATCATAGACGGATTCCATTAAGGTGACAGAAATCCGATGGTTGTCTACGACCTGGACTTTGGAATCATAGTCAAGAGCGAGCTGTTTCGCTGTCTGGCAGGAACCGCTGAGTCCGCTTGACATGGGAATGTGGACGATCTCATCGTATCCGCTTTCTAATACACGGTTCCAGAGATCCATGACATCTCCCGGTGAGGGCTGTGAGGAAGAAAGATTCTTGTCAGCCGTCATTGCCTGGTATAAATCTTCATTTGTGATATCGACTCCTTCCAAATAACAGTGTTCTTCTATAATGACAGGCATGGGAAGAACAAAAATATCGGATTGTCTGCCTTCTTCTACCGTGATTCCACTGTTGGTATCTGTTACGATTGCTGTTTTCATAAGTAGTTTCTCCTTGCTATTGACAAATCAAATTATATAGATAAAATAATATGAAACAACTGTATCACATCTGGAATGATTCAACAAGGGATAAGAGTGATACAAAATGAAGAAAATTGTAACATGTTGATTCACTGTAATGATTTTTGACGGAATTGCAGGGTAGAAGTGGGAGTAGATATGGATAAACGAAAAGAAGCAAATATGCGTGTGAAGGATAATATTACAAAGTCACTGTTTGATTTAATGCACAAGAAAAGTTTTTCGAATATTTCTATTACAGAGCTGATACAGACTGCCGGTGTGGCCCGGGTCTCATTTTACCGGAACTATGATTCCAAGGAGGACGTACTTGTGAAGCTGATCGATGATGTTCTGGAAGAGTATCGCAGTGAGATTGACTGGAGCGGACCGGATTATTATACGGAGCAGAATATCTGCAGGAGTTTCGCTTGCTTTAAAAAATACGGTGAATTTGTGCTGGATCTATGTGAGTTTGGCTATGGATCGATTCTGCTGGAAAAATTGAACCGGTTCCATGAAGAGATAGCGGGAAACATGCCAAACAGTTCGATGGACAAATATTATCTTTATATGTTTATAGGAGCCTTATTTAATACTTCAATCGTTTGGCTTCAGAACGGAGCAAAAGAAGATGAGAGTGAAATTACAGCGACGTTCTGCACCATCTGCGGTATATTCATGAAAAAAAAGAATTGTTCATTTCCTATAGAAGAGCATACAGTATAGAGTAGAGAATGCGCTTGCAATAACAAAATGTTGAATGCTTGGAATCAATGTGACAGGGTATTTTACATTTGTGAAAAAATGTGATTCACATTGACAAAGCGGTTCGCTTTATTGACAAAGAAATTATTGGGGCGTATACTTTCGGAGTATTCTTTGTTTTGGATTTGAAATCAGAAGATCTTGTATATATGGCGTGAATACGATTTTATAATCTGATGAAGATATGAAAGTGTGGTAAAGCGATGAGTTCAAATTGAATTTCCGATTTACTGATATTGATATTCTGGTTAAATGAAAGTACGAAAGAGTGGGTAAGGAAATGAATTTAGAAACAACAGGATTAACAGGGAAAGCAAGTGTAGATAAGCCTTGGCTGAAATACTATCCGGAAGAACTTCGGGATTTGAAAGTACCGAAAATGACAGTAGAAGCATTTTTGAAAATGAAAAACCCGGATGAGAACAAATACGCATTTGAATATTATGGCACGAAGATAACGTGGAAAGAATTTTGGCAGGAGGTTGAAATTGCCGCTAAGGCATTAAAAGTGCTGGGATTTGATGAGGGAGACAGAATTCCTGTTTTCTTACAGGCAGTACCATCGCATTTTATCCTGCTTCTGGCAGCAGAAAAAATCGGGGCGACCATGATCTGCCGTGATGATACTCCTGAGGAACTGTGTTTTGCAATACGTAAATCAAAAGCATCCACAGCTTTTGTTCATGACTATACATCAAAAGAAGACGAGAAGCTATTCAGAGCAACGACACCTATGACACGTATGATCAAGGTTTCACCTTTTGAATATGCGGATAAGAATTGTATACCGGATTATATCATGAAGGAAATTGAATCCCGTTATTCTGCAGAGACAGGATCAAGTGAAGGTGATCTTACATGGGATGAATTCATGAATCTGGGAAGAAACTATATCGGAGATTTTGCGGCATCCGTGAATCCGAACAGGCCATTATTCGGAGCATATACCAGTGGATCTACGGGAATTTCAAAACTGGTTATTCATTCGGGAGCTAATATCGTGGCTGTTGCGTTCCAGATGTCAATCTTCCTTCCGCCAACAGAGGTACAGGAGACATGGTGGATTCCGATTCTGACACCGGCTCTGGTAGCGGTAACTGTAGCCATGGGAGTATTCCCGCTGTCCGCAGGACTTAGAGTGAATCTGGATCCGTTCTGTCCGGTCAATGATATTGATATCCGGTTTATGGAATTAAAACCGAACTACTGGGCACTGATTCCGATGATGTGCGAGATTATGATGAAGAGCACCAGAATTCCGGATGATTATGATATGTCACATCTGAGAACGATCGGACCGGGCGCAGAAGCTATGAACGAGAGAAAATGTCGTGAAGTTGAAGACTTCTTCCACAGACATAATTGTATGGCTACGTTAAGTGCCGGTTACGGTCAGAGTGAAGGTGGTTCCTGCTTTACACTTCCGAACCCGATGTTCCCGCTGAAAGACGGATGTGTAGGTATGCCGATGCCCGCAACCACCTTAGCAATCTTCGATTCAGAGACCCTGGAAGAGAAGGGATATGGAGAAATCGGAGAACTGTGCATGAATGGTCCGACAAAGATGCTAGGATACAGCGGCTATATGGGTGAGGAAATGACAGATCGTACACTGATTGCCCATCCGGACGGTGAAATCTGGCTGCACACAGGTGATATCGGATATATCACAGAGCAGGGTATTGTTCACGTTCTCGGCCGTGGGTTTACGGAACGTTTTGGCGGTGGACATCTGTTCGTGATGAGAATGGAGAGCCGTGTGGTTGAGGCAGAAGGTGTGAAGGATGCTTTCTTCTGTTTAGTTCCGGATCAGGATCATGAGGGATATTTTGTACCATATTTATTCGTTGAACTGGATGAAGGCAAGACATTAGAAGAAGTAAGACCGGCAATCCTCGCAACACTGGAAGAATACGAATACCCGGCTGATATCACAGTGATCAAGGAAAGACCATATTTCCATTTTAAAACAAACAGAAAAGAATTAACGGCAGCCATCGTTGCAAGACTGGCAGAAAAAGGAACCGGAAAAATGAAGGTTGTATGGACAGAGAACGAGATGGCTTCCGGATATCAGATCTGCTACAGTACAAACAGTGCGTTTAACGGAAGCAAATCCATCGATGTTCCGTCTACTCAGAAGCTTCAGGAAGTGATTGGCGGACTGAAGAAGGGAGACCGTTACTATGTCAGAGTCCGTGCTTTCAATTCTGCCGGCTCTACAACCTACTATTCAGCATGGTCAGAGACCGAGTCCATCATTCATACTTCAATTGATTTGAAGAATGCAGTGGATGGTATTGAAGTTTCATGGACTAAAGTGAATGGGGCAAGCGAGTATCGCATTTATCGTAAGAAATTCGGGGAAAGTAATTTTGCCAGAATTGCAGTGATTAAAGATGACAATCTTTATCTTGATGATGAAGTGGAAAACGGAGCACGTTATTGCTACTATGTGGTACCGCAGGTTCAGGGTGTGAAAGCGACAACTAATATCGCGGCACAGATGTATTTGGCTGTTCCGAAGATTGAAAAATTGTGGAATAATTAATAAATATAGGAAGTTGTTTAGAGGGAACAGTGTTTTGACACTGTTCCTTTTGTAATCTAAGCAACGGATTATGTATTTTACCCATGACGGATTGGAAAGAATGTGCTAAAATTCTGGTAGGAATATTTTGGATAGGAGCAGGTGATAAAATGGATGTTCAAATGGAGATGATTCTGAAAGGCGGGCAGTTTAAGAAGCTGATGGAAGAGCAGAGCCTTGAACTGCGTCAGAAATATGATATGAAAAAGGCGGAACTGGAAATTTTATATTTTCTCTCTCATAGTGGGATGCATGATACTTCTACCGACATTCATCAGCAGCTGCTGATGAACAGAGGCCACATTTCCCAGGCGGTCGACAGCCTCTGCAGGCGCCGTTATATCATTGCGATTCCGGATACGAATGACCGGCGATATGTTCATTATAAGATTTCGGATTCTGCCAGAGAGATCGTGGTTGAGCTGACGAAAAGAAGAGAGGAGATGAACCAGAAGATTCTGGAAGGAATCTCGGAGGAAGAATTGAGAGTTTTCCGGCAAGTTTCTGAGAAGATCAGGAAAAATATCGAGAATCTTTTGTAAAAGCAGAGGAAAAGATGAAGCACAGTATGAAAAATCAATATAATAAGACAGTGACCGCATCAATCTGGACCGATTTATGATTTGGCCCGGAACCTTCAGCAAAGCATCCGCGGCGCTTCCGAAGGGCGGAACTGCGATGTTCGCGCTTTTGGCGCTTGGAGGCGATCTGGGATGTGCAGGAGTATGGATTTATTCCATACTTTTTTTTATGAGTTCCATACAGGTTTCATATCCGAGGATACTGCTGTTCATGCATAAGGCATAGTTGCGTGTCTCTCCCCATTTTTGCTCTGTATGGTAGGCGTAGTTGATCGATCTTTTCTTGTCCGTATCCTTCATCATGGCAAGCGCTTCTTTTCTTGATTTCTCATAGAGTTTCATGATTCGCTGGCATTTTTCTTCTTCATTTCCGTGGATAAATACATTCAGCACGTCGGTTCTGTCCTGTAAGATATAGTCGGCACATCTTCCGACGATGACACAGTTTCCTTTTTCTGCAATATTGCGGATAATATTGCGCTGTTTCTGGTAAATATAATCATCTACAGAGCCGCCTTGTGCATTTCTTCCAACGAATGCATAAGAAAAACGGTTGTGGGTCGGAGCATATTCCCCGCGCTCGGCGATGTATTCTTTGGAAAATCCAGTTTCTTTTGCCACCTGTTCGATGATATTCTTGTCATAGAATGTAAAATTCAGTTCCTTTGCCAGCGTTTCTCCGATGAAACGCCCGCCGCTTCCGAACTCGCGGCTGATTGTGATGATCGTTTTCATAGGTTTATCCCTCCAGTTTTGAAATGACGTTATGGTTGATTCTTTTCATAAAAACGGTTGCGATGATGCAGGATAATGTCTCGGCGATGATAAATGTCAGCCACACGGTCCAGATCAGATCGGGTGATTCTCTTGCAAATAAGGAAAATACCCAGGCAACCGGCAATACAAATAAAAATTGTCTCAGTACAGAAATAATCAAGGATTCCAATCCACTGTCCAGGGCCTGGAAGATTCCCTGATAAGCGATGTTCATTCCTGCGAAAATAAAACTGAGTGAGATGATTCTCATCGCGCTGATGCAGATATCCTGTGTGGTTCCGGATAATCCGAAAAGGGATGAAAACGGTACGGCGAGCAGCTCGATCGCTGCAAGTCCGATGATCATGATCAAGATTGTGTAGAGCATTCCGTATTTGACCCCTTCTTTTACACGGCGTTTACTGCGCATACCATGGTTGAAAGAAACGATCGGCGTGATCGCATCTCTGAGACCGAAGGCCGCAAAGAGAATAAACTGTTGTACTTTATAGTACAGACCATAGGCTGTAACAGCAGACTCGCTGATGCTTCCGAGAATAATGTTCATTCCGTAGGTCATGACAGACATCAGCGCCTGCGCGATAATGGCCGGAAGACCGATGGAATAGATTTCTTTGATTTCCGGATTCAAAGTCTGACTGGAAGCGTAAACGCCGACGCCGAAAATTCCAAATAATAGAAACAGAATATAAATGACGAATCCCAGAAACAGAGAATTTCCCGCTACTTTGCTTGCCTTTTTGTAATCACCCTGCCCAATACTTTTGGAAAGAAGGGCATTGGTGCCGACTCCGGTGCCGATTCCGATTGCCACCATCAGCATCTGCACCGGGAAAGCAAGAGTCAGTGCGTTTAGTGCCATTTCTCCATTTACGGGCATGTTGGAAACGAAAGCGCTGTCAACGATATTATAAACCGCCTGGAGCATCATAGAAAGTATCATTGGAATCCCCATTGACAGCATCAGCTTGCTGATTTTCATCGTTCCTAATTTGTTCATAGATAGTTCTTCGTTCATATGAACCTCCTTCGTGTTTTTTAGGAGACTTTTTTTAATTAGTACACTGACGCATTGATATTTAGACAAAGCTCCTTGACGATGGGAAATGATTCTACGGAGTTTTATCAGATATCAACGTGTCAGCCCACTAGGAAAGCTGCCATAACCTGTATTATGTGTATGGCCGGTGTGCGCGGTTGCATCACAGTTTCGCAAAAGAAAAAAGGTGTAAATCCAGCAATCTGGATTTACACCTTTTATGGCCACACGACATAAAACATGATAGCAGTTTTTAGGAATAGATGTCAAGTCAAATATTTTGGAAGCAAATTAAAAAAGAATAATCCGCTTTTGATTGAACACATCCTGAGAGGGGCAAATCATTATCTGAGAATCCTGGATATGAAAGAGCAAAGAAAGGAGTGTGACTGCAAATAGCCGGTGAATAGATTTTTGCAAGGACTTTCGTATGCGGCAAAAAATTGGGTTGTCAAAGTGCGTTCCAAAGGATACAATATAGGGAGTGAAAAGGGCTATTTAGACGGGAGATAAGATTTATGGATGCATATACAAGTTTTGCCCGCGTTTACGATACCTTCATGGACAATATTCCATACGAAGAGTGGGCGGTATACCTGACAGGGCTTTTAAATGAGTACGGTGTGAACGACGGTCTGGTTCTTGATCTTGGCTGCGGGACCGGAAATATGACGGAGCTTCTGGCTAAGGAAGGGTATGATATGATCGGCGTGGATAATGCAGAGGAAATGCTGGAGATCGCGATGGAGAAGCGGGAAAAATCCGGCCATGATATCTTGTATCTTCTGCAGGATATGCGTGAATTCGAGCTTTACGGCACGGTGCGCGCAGTGGTAAGTGTCTGTGATTCGGTGAATTACATCGATGAGGAAGAAGATCTTACGGAGGTGTTCCGTCTGGTAAATAATTATCTGGACCCGGGCGGCGTGTTTATTTTTGATTTTAATACGCTATATAAATACCGTGAGATTTTGGGAGACCGGACGATCGCTGAAAATCGCGAAGACTGCAGTTTCATCTGGGATAATTATTACTATGAAGAAGAACGGATCAATGAGTACGAGCTGAGTATTTTTATCCGTGAGAAAGAAAATCTGTTCCGCAGATACGAGGAGACACATTTTCAGAGAGGCTATACACTGGATGAGATGATACGCATGATCAAAGATTCGGGGTTGGAGTTTGTGACGGCCTATGACGCATTTACCCGCGAAGCGCCGAAGGAAGACAGCGAAAGAATCTATGTGATTGCAAGAGAAAAAGGGAAAATCAAGAAATAAATTTCTGGTTTTGTGGAAAAATATACAGACAGGAGAGTTAAAATATGAAGGATTATATTGTAAGAGCAACAGCAGGAGATGGGCAGGTGCGTGCATTCGCAGCGACGACGGGAAATCTGGTCGAGGAGGCGAGAAGGCGCCATAATACCAGCCCGGTGGCAACGGCTGCTCTTGGGCGTCTTCTTACGGCAGGCGCTATGATGGGAAGTATGATGAAGAATGACACGGATGTTCTGACGCTGCAGATCAAGGGAGATGGGCCGCTTGGGGGCATCACCGTCACCGCAGATGCAAAAGCGAATGTGAAAGGATTTGTGGAAAATCCGGATGCCATGCTGCCGCCGAAGAACGGGAAGCTGGATGTAGGCGGAGCGGTGGGAATCGGTCTTTTGAATGTGATTAAAGATATGGGAATGAAGGAACCCTATGTGGGTCAGACAATCCTTCAGACCAGCGAGATCGCGGAGGATCTGACCTATTATTTTGCGACCAGTGAGCAGGTGCCATCTTCCGTAGGACTTGGTGTGCTGATGAACAAAGACAATACGGTGCACTGCGCCGGTGGGTTTATTGTGCAGGTGATGCCGTTTGTGACAGATGAGGTGCTCAGCCGTCTGGAAGAAAATATTCAGAAAATCTCATCCGTGACACAGATGCTGGATGACGGCCATACACCGGAACAGATGCTGGAACGGGTCCTTGAAGGGCTGGACATCGAGATCACCGATACCATCCCGGCAAATTTCTTCTGTAATTGTTCGCATGAGCGAATTGAAAAGGCGATCATCAGCATCGGGAAAAAGGACATTCAGAGTATGATCGATGAAGGAAAAGAAGTGGAGGTAAAATGCCATTTCTGCAACACGGCATATAAGTTCAGTGTGGAAGAACTGAAGGAGATTCTGAAGCACGCAAAGAGATAGGAGAAAAGACATGAAGCATGGATTTATCAAAGTGGCGGCAGTGACGCCGGATATCCGGGTGGCGGATGTGTGGCATAACTGTGAGGAAGTTCGCAGGAAGATTAAAGAGGCCGAGCAGGAAGGTGCGAAGATCATTGTATTTCCGGAGCTCTGCCTTACCGGTTATACCTGCAGCGATCTGTTTACACAGGATATTCTTCTAAAAGAATCTGAAAAAGCAATTCAGTTCATTGCAAAAGAAACGAAGGAAGGAAACAGTCTTGTATTTGTAGGAATGCCGCTTTCGGTGGACGGGGAGCTCTATAATGTGGCTGCAGCGCTTAATAACGGGGAAATCCTGGGATTTACGACTAAGTCGTTTCTTCCAAACTACGGAGAATTCTATGAGATGCGTCAGTTCCGTCCGGGACCAAAGAAAGTACGGATGATTTCGTTTGGTGGGAAAGAAATTCCGTTCGGACCGCAGATCCTTTACCAGGCAGCGGAGATGAAGGAGCTTGTTGTATCCGCGGAAATCTGTGAGGACGTCTGGTCACCGATTCCACCGAGTATTGATGCGGCAAGGGAAGGAGCGGTGATCCTGGTCAACTGTTCGGCAAGTGATGAGACCATCGGCAAGGACAGTTACCGGGAGGAATTGATTAAAGGACAGTCCGCACGTCTGATCGCAGGGTATGTCTATGCCAATGCGGGGGATGGTGAGTCGACGACCGATGTTGTGTTCGGCGGCCACAATATCATCGCGGAAAACGGAACGATTTTAAAAGAAGCAAGACGTTTTGCGAATGAAATGATCCTAAGTGAAATCGATATCTGCAGGCTTTTAAGTGAGCGCAGAAAGAATACTACCTTCCTGACGAAGGAAGAGCGGATCCTGCCAAGGATTCTATTTACGATTCCGGTGGAAGAGACGGATCTCACCAGAGAATTTTCTCCGGCGCCGTTTGTGCCGCAGAATCAGTCTGAGAGAGACCGGCGCTGTGAGGAAATTCTGATGATCCAGGCGATGGGGCTGAAGAAGCGGCTTGTACACACCAATTCCAGAACGGCAGTTGTGGGAATTTCCGGAGGATTGGATTCAACGCTGGCACTTCTGGTGACTGCCAAGGCATTTGACATGGCGGGGAAGAAAAGGGAGGATATCATTGCGGTGACGATGCCCTGCTTTGGCACGACCGACAGAACTTATCAAAATGCATGCCGGATGTCAGTGAAGCTGGGAGCAACATTAAAAGAAGTGCGGATCGCGGATGCGGTGCAGACCCATTTCCGGGATATCGGGCACGATGAAGAGGTGCATGATGTGACCTATGAAAATTCTCAGGCAAGGGAGAGAACCCAGGTTCTGATGGACATTGCCAATCAGGAATGGGGGATGGTTATCGGTACCGGAGACATGTCGGAGCTGGCACTCGGATGGGCTACCTATAATGGCGATCATATGTCCATGTACGGAGTCAACGCTTCTGTGCCGAAGACGCTCGTGCGGCATCTGGTACAGTATTATGCGGATACCTGCCGGGATGAGGAATTAAAGGCAGTGCTTCTGGATGTGCTGGATACACCGGTCAGCCCGGAACTTCTGCCGCCGAAAGACGGAGAGATCGCGCAGAAGACGGAAGATCTGGTGGGTCCGTATGAGCTGCATGATTTTTATCTCTACTATGTATTGCGATTCGGATTTGAACCGTCCAAGATTTACCGGCTGGCAAAGCTGGCTTTTGCGGGTGTGTATGAGGACGAGATCATACTGAAATGGCTGAAGACGTTCTACAAACGGTTCTTTGCACAGCAGTTTAAACGATCCTGTCTTCCAGACGGACCGAAGATCGGTACGGTGGCACTTTCACCGAGAGGAGACTGGCGTATGCCGAGTGACGCCTGTGCCGCAGTATGGATGAAGGATCTGGAGCGGCTGTAAAACAGAGAAAATATCGTATAATTTCACCTTCTGACGGGAAGAATGATTCCATATGGAGGAATTTCAATATGGAAGATTTAGAGGTAAGTAAAAAACTGGAGGATAATATCCGAAAGATATCTGGCATTCTTCCCGTGCAGGAGAGCTTTGACATCATACAACGGAATATGGAAATCGGAGGACGGAAGGGAACGTTCTATTTTATTGACGGTTTTACAAAAGATGAATCGATGCTGAAAATCATGGATTCATTTTTTCATATCAAGCCGGAAGATATGCCCGATGATGCAACCGCATTTGCAGAGAAAAATGTGCCTTATGTGGAGGTAGACATCCTTGGAAATTTTGATGAGATCGTGAAAAATATCCTGTCGGGGGTGACCTGTCTTTTTATTGAAGGTTATGAGGCGTGCGTTGCGATCGACTGCAGAACCTATCCGGCCAGGAGCGTGGAAGAGCCGGAGAAAGACAAATCCCTGCGTGGATCAAGAGACGGATTCGTGGAAACGATCGTGTTCAACACAGCGTTGATGCGGCGCAGGATCCGGGATGAGAATCTGATCATGGAAATGTCTGAAGTGGGCAAAAGCACCCGAACGGATGTAGCGATTTGCTACATGGCGGATCGGGTGGATCAGGAAATGCTCCAGAATATCCGGAAGAAGCTTGCGGATATTCATGTGGATGATCTTCGCATGAATCAGCAGAGTCTGGCGGAAGCACTGTTCAAGAGGAAATGGTTCAATCCTTTTCCGAAGTTCAAATTTACAGAGCGTCCTGACACAGCTGCAGCCTGCCTTCTGGAGGGGAAGATTATTCTTCTGGTTGACAATTCGCCGTCTGCGCTGGTTGTTCCGACTTCGATCTTTGATATGATCGAGGAGGCGAATGATCACTATTTCCCGCCCATTACAAATATTTATTTGAAGGTCTCCAGAGCGATCATCACCGTGCTGACCATCTTCGTGGTGCCGCTTTTTCTTCTGTTGATGCAGAACCCTCAGTGGGTGCCGAAGGCTTTTGATTTCGTCGTTGTAAGGGATACGGTCAATGTCCCGCTGATTTACCAGATCCTTATCCTGGAACTGGCGATCGACGGATTACGTCTCGCTGCGCTGAATACGCCAAGCATGTTAAGTACGCCGCTCAGTGTGATCGCAGGTATTGTTATGGGCGAGTTTTCGGTGCAATCAGGATGGTTCAACTCCGAAGTGATGCTTTACATGGCGTTTGTTTCCGTTGCCAATTACACACAGCCGAATTTTGAACTGGGTTACGCACTCAAATTCATGCGTCTATTGCTTCTGATTCTGACCGCAGTCTTTAATCTGGTTGGATTTGTTATCGGATGCGTGATCGTAATCTGGTGTATCTGTGTCAATAAAACACTGTCTGGAAAAAGTTATTTGAATGTCAAACTACCTTAAATGAGAGATTATTTTTTACAAAAACTGTAAAAAGAATCTTAAGATGATCTGGGAACGCTTGTGAAAAAAGGAAAAGCATATTATAATCTATCTGTTGAAATTATGAGAAAGCAGGTTATAATATGGAGAAAAAACAGGATGAAAGGCTGGGCACGGAGCCGCTTGGAAGGTTGATTGTAAGTCTCGCGCTTCCGGCGGTTGCGGCCCAGCTGATTAATGTACTCTATAATATCATTGACCGGATTTACATTGGTCATATTGAAGGGTACGGCGATATGGCGCTGACAGGTGTGGGAGTGACGTTCCCGATTATTATGATTATCTCGGCGTTCAGTGCATTTGCAGGTATGGGAGGTGCACCGCTTGCTTCAATTGAACTCGGCAAGAAGAATTACGAGCAGGCAGAAAAGATTCTGGGGACTTGTACGGCACTTCTTATTACGTTCTCGATCGCGCTTACGGTTATTTTCCTGATCGTGAAGACGCCGGTGCTTTATATGTTCGGCGCGACGGAAAATACCATTACTTATGCCAGCGAGTACATTACCATTTACCTTCTGGGAACGATATTTGTACAGTTTGCGCTGGGACTGAATACGTTTATCAGTGGACAGGGGAATGCAAGGACAGCGATGCTGTCGGTCCTCATCGGAGCAGTGATCAATATTATCCTGGATCCGATTTTTATTTTCGTTTTGAAAATGGGAGTCAGGGGTGCGGCATTTGCAACAATCCTTTCACAGGCGGCGAGCGCAGTATGGGTTGTCAGATTCCTGACTTCTAAAAAGAGTGTGGTTCGCATTCGCAAAGACTATGTACGGCTGGACGGAAGAATGATCCGCCATATTGCGGCACTCGGCATTTCGCCCTTTATCATGCAGAGTACCGAATCGCTGGTGATGATTACACTGAACAGCAGGCTGAAGATTTATGGAGGTGACCTTTATGTGGGCTCCATGTCGATCCTGACCAGTGTCATGCAGCTGATCTCTGTTCCGGTACAGGGACTGAATCAGGGAATGCAGCCGATCATCAGCTATAATTATGGAGCAGGCAATAAAGAACGGGTACTCGGCACCTTTAAACGTATGGTGACGATCTGCCTGACGGTGACACTGGTGATGAGTGGGATTGCCATCCTGCACCCGCAGGTGTTCAGTGGGCTTTTTACGAATAAAGAAGAGCTTCTTACAGTTACCAATCAGGTTATGCCGGTCTATTTCCTCGGAACGACATTGTTCGGGATACAGATGGCATGTCAAACTACATTTATCGCCCTGGGACAGGCAAAAGCTTCATTGTTTATCGCTCTTTTGCGTAAAGTGATCCTTTTGATCCCGCTGGCTATGATCCTGCCGCGGTTTTTCGGTGTTATGGGCGTATATTATGCAGAACCGGTGGCAGATATCCTTTCGGTACTTACGACGATCGTTCTTTTTACAATTACAATCAGGAAAGTCCTGAAGAACTGGGAAACAAATGAAACAAGATAGTATTACAGGAGGGTTTCAAATGAGTGAATATATAATTATGACAGACAGTACGGTAGATTTACCAAAAGAGTATCTGATAGAAGAGCTGCAGGTGCCTTATATTCCGTTGTCCTACATTATGGATGGCGTTACGTATGAAGATATGAGCGGGCTCAGCGGAAAAGAATTCTTTGACAAAATTAGAGCCGGTTCTCTTCCGACCACTTCCCAGGTGAATCCGGAGCAGGCAAAAAAAGCACTGGAACCGTATGTGAAGGAAGAAAAGGACATTCTGTTTATCGGATTTTCTTCTGCACTCAGCGGAACATTTAACAGTATCCGGATGGCTGCTGAAGAACTGATGGAGGAATACCCGGAGCGTAAGATCATTACGGTGGATTCCTTGTGCGCCTGCTTAGGAGAAGGACTTCTGGTTTATAAAGCAGTCCAGTTAAAGCGCGCCGGAAAGAGCCTGGAAGAAGTGGCAAAATGGACCGAAGAAAACAAACTGCACATTTGCCATAATGTCGCGATCGATGACCTGAACCACCTTCACAGAGGCGGAAGAGTGTCCAAAACGGCGGCTATCATGGGAACGATGATCCAGATCAAGCCGATCATTCATATGAATGACAACGGAGAGCTTCAGGTGATCGGAAAACAGCGGGGACGCAAAAAAGCACTTCAGCATATTGTGAACATGGCAGTGGAGCAGTCCAAAGGATGGGAGAATGATATCATCATGATCACCCATGGCGACTGCGAAGAGGATGCCCAGTATGTGGCAAAGCTGGTCAGAGAGAAGATGGGGATCGAGAATATCCTGATCAACTGCATCGGAAGCGTGATCGGAAGCCATACCGGCCCGGGCGTGGTGGCAGTGTTCTGTATGGGAGAAAAGAGATAAATTTAGAAAGAATCATGAAAATAAGGGGCGTGACCTGCTGACAGGTTACGCCCCTCTGTTCTTCTAAAATGAAAAATATCCGTTTTTCTGTTTCCATGAAAGAGTTGCAATTAAAGTGCAGGATCTACAGCGCGAAAATCCCCAGAGCACTTGCAATCGAGCTTACGAGAATTGCAGCCAGAAACCATGGCGCAATCCATTTAATCATGAACGAAAACATTTTTTCGGATTTAAATGTCCCATCTGTTTCTTTCACTTCGTCGACGATCGTTTTCGGTTTTATGATAAAACCGACGAACAGACAGGTAAGAATTGCGACAATCGGCATCAGAATACTGTTGCTTATGAAATCCATCATATCGAGGATCGACATTCCACCCAGGGAAATGTGCTTCAGCCTGCCGAATCCCAGAGAGGAGGGAATGCCCAGCGCAAAGGAAAAAGCAGTCACGATCAGGCTGGACGCGGTACGGTTCAGATGAAAACGGTCCATGATAATGGAGACGATCGTTTCCATCAGGGAAATGGCAGATGTGAGTGCCGCTAAAAGTACCAGCAGGAAGAAAACAGCTCCGACCAATTGCCCCATAGGCATGCTGTTAAATACTTTCGGAAGCGTGATGAACATCAGTCCCGGCCCGGCGCTGAGCGCAGAGCTGTCACCGCCGGAAAAAGCGAACACAGCCGGAACGATCATCAGTCCGGCCAGAAAAGCAATTCCCGTGTCAAAAATCTCAATCTGACGGACGGCACTTTCCAGATGATTTTCTTTCTTCATATAAGAACCATAAGTGACCATGATCCCCATAGCAAGTGACATAGAATAAAACATCTGTCCCATGGCAGCGAGGATTGCTTTGACAGAAAAATGCTGCAGGCTCGGCTTCAGATAATAAGCGACCCCTTCCATGGCACCGTCAATCGTACAGGAATAAACTGCGATAAACAGTGTCAGGATGACGAGGACAGGCATCATGACTTTGCTCACTTTCTCGATCCCTTTTTCGACACCCAGCATGACGATAACTGAGGTCGCAAGTAAAAAAATACTGAACCACACGATCGGACCGCCGGTTTCGCCGATAAAATCCGGAAAATAATTATTGTCCGCAGCAGCCGTTATCTCACCGGAAAGAAACGTAAAAAGGTATTTGGTCACCCATCCGCCGATGACAGAATAATAAGGAAAAATAATGACCGGCACGATAGAAGCGAGGATCCCCAAAAATCCGAAACGCCTGTCAAGTGCCTGAAATGCGCCGATGGCGCTCAGCCCGGTCTTACGTCCAAGCGCAGTCTCGGCGATCATGAGCGTGAAGCCGAATGTGACTGTAAGAATCAAATAGACCAGAAGAAAGCTGCCTCCTCCATATTTGGCAGCCAGATATGGGAAACGCCAGATGTTGCCGAGTCCTACCGCAGAACCGGCAGCGGCCAGAACAAATCCCAGTTTGTTGGAAAAATTACTTCTTGTTTGCATGAAAAACCTCCTTGTATGATATGCAATTAGTATGATTATGACATGATGATGGAAATAAATCAATTATTTTATGGTTATATTGAGGAAATTAATAAACAAACAAAAATAAAGAAATAACTGTTGACACGGGATAAGAAATGTGTTAGATTAATATTTGCGTGAAGCGAAAAAGAAAGCAGAGTGTCCACTCTCACCTTAGCGCAATCGAGCGACTAATGGTTTGATATCGATGACAGTATACCGTGAAAGGGTGTTTTGTGCAATGAGAAGTGGATGGTCTGAGAACTATTCACTTATTTTTATTTATGGAGGTGCACAACAATTAGCGATTTAATGATCAACGAACAAATCCGCGACAGAGAGGTGCGTGTCGTTAGCGAGAGTGGGGAACAATTAGGAATTATGTCAGCAAAGGAAGCAATGAAGCTGGCACAGGAAGCGGAACTCGATCTGGTTAAGATCGCTCCGACAGCAAAGCCGCCTGTATGTAAGATCATCGATTATGGTAAATACCGCTACGAACAGGCGAGAAAAGAAAAAGAAGCAAAGAAAAAGCAAAGGACTGTCGAAGTTAAAGAAGTGCGTCTTTCACCGAATATTGATACGAATGATATGAATACCAAGATGAATAATGCGAAGAAGTTCATTTTGAAAGGTAATAAAGTCAAAGTTACACTTCGCTTCAGAGGTAGAGAAATGGCCCATATGCAGCAGAGTAAACATATCCTTGATGATTTTGCAGATATGCTGAAAGATGTTGCTGTTGTTGAAAAACCGGCCAAACTGGAAGGCAGAAGTCTGAGCATGGTTTTAACTGAAAAACGTTAAAAATAAACATTTTATATTAAGGAGGAAATCATCATGCCAAAAATTAAAACAAATAGAGCAGCTGCAAAGCGCTTCAAAAAAACTGCAACAGGTAAGTTAAAAAGAAATAAAGCTTACAAGAGCCATATCTTAACTAAGAAATCTACAAAGAGAAAAAGAAATCTTAGACAGTCAACTATCACAGATGCTACTAACGTAAAGAACATGAAGAAAGTATTACCATATCTCTAAGATAGGGTTAACGATAGAAGGAGGAGTAAGAAATGGCAAGAATTAAAGGCGGCATGAACGCTAAAAAGAAACATAATAGAACTTTAAAATTAGCGAAAGGATACAGAGGAGCACGTTCTAAACAGTACAGAGTTGCAAAACAGTCTGTTATGAGAGCTCTTACATCTTCCTACGCTGGAAGAAAGCAGAGAAAGCGTCAGATGCGTCAGTTATGGATCGCACGTATCAACGCTGCTGCAAGAATCAATGGTTTATCATACAGCAAGTTAATGCACGGCTTAAAAGTAGCTGGTGTTGACATGAACAGAAAGATGCTTGCTGAGCTCGCAGTTAACGATGCAGCAGGATTTGCAGCAATCGCTGACGTAGCAAAGAAAGCACTTGCATAAGATAAGACGATTTGCTTAACGCTTGAGAGAGAAGAGGGAAGCCCCGCGGAGAAATCTGCGGGGTTTTTTGATAATACCAGGGCATCAAAGACATGAGTTTCATGCTCGCATGAAAACTCATGTCCTTGATGCCCGCTCAATCATGAGAAAGTAGCCCGACAGGGCGGATTTCGAATGATTGGAGGGCACTGGATGTCCAGTGGACATCCGTATAGCGCCGACCGAAGCGGAGCGAAGATGTGGGAGCACGAAGTGCGGAACAATCCGTGGGTATTATCAAAAAACAAAACGACACACCCCACAAACTTCCATTCGAAACAGCCCGACAGGGCGCCTTTCGAATGTCCCACCCCCCAAAAGAAAGGAGTTCCCCTTATGAATACCAAAAAAATCACCCCATCCCACCCGGAACAATCCCGCCTGGATCAACAATTCGATTTTATCCGTGAAATTGACAAAGAAAAGTTCATCGGCCGCCAGACCTATCTCACAGGCGCTGCCAGAAAGGAAAATGATGCAGAGCATGCATGGCACATGGCACTGATGACGATTCTCCTTAGTGAATATTCCAATGAGCCGATCGATGTGCTGAAAACAGTTACCATGCTTCTGATCCATGATATCGTGGAGATTGATGCCAGGGATACCTATGCCTATGATGAAGCCGCGAAGGCAACCCAGAGTGAAAGAGAGGAAAAAGCTGCGGAACGCATTTTCGGACTTTTGCCGGAGGATCAGGGGAAGCGTCTGCGAGAACTTTGGGAGGAATTTGAAGAGAGGAAGACACCGGAAGCCAGATTCGCAAGAACCATGGATAATGTCCAGCCGATCATGCTGAATGCGGCGACGGACGGGAAAGCATGGGAAGAACATCAGGTGAAGCTTTCGCAGATTTTAAAGAGAAATGAACGGACGGCAGAAGGTTCGGAAGAGTTGTGGGAATACTCATGGAAGAATTTTATTGAGCCGAATCTGGAAAAAGGCCGTATTATCGGGGAGTAAAATATTTTACATGGAAAGGCTTGATTTCCAATAGAGAAGAAGGTATCCTTGTATAGAAAGTAATGATATGGAACAGTAAATTCTCAAAGGAGGATATTATTATGTCATCAGAAGAATATATCAAAGCATATAAAGCCGGAAAACGTGATTATCAGTCCAGAATGCTTCGGGGAGTCAGACCGACACTGCCTGTCCTTGATGATATACTCCCGACAAAGGGAACATTTTCAGAAGTTCCGCTTGGATTGGTTCAGATTCCGATGGATCGGATCGTGGGTACGAGACATGGTGGAAGAAGTAATGCATTTGCCGGAAATTTTATGCCGATTTTGAGGGAAAATACAGAGTTTGCGCAGAAATGGGCGACCTTAAGTACTATTCATGAAAATGAAGGCTTGAGGGATCCGATCAAGGCGTATGAATTTATGAATAAATTCTATGTAGAAGAAGGAAATAAGCGTGTCAGTGTCATGAAATATTATGGTGTTACGTCTATTCCGGGTACGGTAACGAGGATTATACCAAAACGTACCGATGAAAAAGAAAACAAAATATATTATGAGTTTCTCGATTTCTATGACTTGTCTAAGATCAATTATATTTGGTTCAGTCAGGAAGGTAGTTTTAAAAAGCTGCAGGAGGCTGTCGGAAAAGGCACGGATGAGGTGTGGAGTGAGGATGAAAAGCTGACGTTCAGTTCGGCTTATTCAAGATTTACTGCTGAATTTAAAGCAAGAGGCGGAGAGAAACTCCCGGTTACGGCGGGGGATGCATTTCTGGCTTTCATTAAGCTTTACGGTTATCAGACACTGGAAGAAAAGACCAGCAGTGAGCTGAAAGAAATGATTACCAAGAGCTGGGAAGAATTTGAGCTGATCGGTGTCGATAAAGAAGTGGAGCTTAAGATGAATCCGACAAGCGAGAAGAAACCACTTCTGAGCCGTCTTCTCCCGTTGAGTTCGCCGAAGCTTAAGATTGCCTTTATATATGAAAAAACGCCGTCATCTTCCGCATGGACATATGCCCATGAGCTTGGAAGACTGCATCTGGAGCAGACGTTCCCGGACGAAGTTACGACCGTGTATTATGATAATGTCACGCCGGAGACAGTAGAAGACGTGATAGGTGAGGCAATCCAAAATGGATGTAATATCGTATTTACGACGACACCGGCCTTTACACAGGCCAGTGTGAAAGCGGCGATCGCAAATCAGGATATCCGGATTCTGAACTGTTCTTTGAATACTTCTCATCGTTATATCCGGACTTACTACGCCCGTATGCATGAGGCGAAATTCCTGATGGGAGCGATTGCAGGCGCGATGGCTGAGAATAACAAGATCGCATATCTGGCCGATTACCCGATCTTTGGTGCTATTGCCAATATCAATGCATTTGCGCTGGGAGCGAAAATGATCAATCCGAGAGCACAGGTCTATCTGGAATGGTATAAGAAAAAAGATAGTGATGCGCTTGAAAATATCCGGAAATCAGGGGCAAACATTATTTCCGGTATGGATATGGTGATTCCGGAAGAGTCCTCCAGATATTTTGGTATTTACCGGATGGAAGACGGGTATCCGAGAAGTCTTGCCATGCCTCTGTGGCACTGGGGAAAATTCTACGAACAGCTGATTCGGACGATTATGGACGGAACATGGAAATACGATGATAAATCTACGGAACTGAAAGCAATCAATTACTGGTGGGGAATGTCATCCGGCGCGATCGATGTTATTTGCTCAGACAGCCTGCCGATTGGCACCAAACGTTTGGTTGAGCTGCTGAAGAAAACAATCAGTAGTGGAGAGTTTAATCCGTTCTCGGG
The DNA here is from genome assembly GCF_052065395.1 of Bariatricus sp. HCP28S3_F11. Lineage (NCBI taxonomy): Bacteria > Bacillati > Bacillota > Clostridia > Lachnospirales > Lachnospiraceae > Bariatricus > Bariatricus sp. HCP28S3_F11. Next base: position 29,812 of record NZ_JBQHUC010000001.1, read on the forward strand.
AGTGCTCTATTCTCAGACTGGAATTGTACAGTCAGATCCTTCCAGAGATCTGACGCCGGAGGAAATTGTGACGATGGACTGGTTGGCGGAAAATGTGATCGGAACGATTCCGAAAGCAGATGAAATGCTTGAAGAAACCAAGCCCACGATCCAGCAGCAGGGAATAGAGAAGAAAGGCTAAAGAGATTATGAGGATACTTGCGATTGCAGACGAAGAATCTGCATATTTATGGGATCATTTTGAAAAAAGTAAACTGCAGGGAATTGATTTAATCATTTCCTGCGGTGACCTGGATCCTCATTATCTTTCGTTCCTTGCAACATTTACATCAGCACCGGTACTCTATGTGTGCGGAAATCACGATGATAAATATGCGCAGATTCCGCCGGAAGGATGCATCTGCATCGACGATCAGATTTATGTGTACAAAGGGGTCCGGATCCTGGGGCTGGGCGGTTCTATGCGCTATAAACCGGGAGAGCATCAGTATACAGAGCGCGGCATGAAAAAACGCGTACACAAACTCTGGTTTCAGCTGCTCAGAAGGAGGGGATTTGATATCCTTGTGACGCATGCACCGGCTTATGAACTGAATGACGGGAGAGATCTTCCGCATCAGGGATTCCGGGTGTTCCTGAATTTGATGGAAAAATATCGCCCGAAGTATTTCCTGCACGGACATGTACATATGTCCTACGGAAGACAGCATAAACGATACGACAAATACCAGGATACGCATGTGATCAATGCGTTTGAACGGTGTGTGTTCGATTTTGAGGATGAAAATCCCGGAGAACATATCAGATAGAAATGAGGATAGAACATGAAGACAGACATTTTAACAATTGGAAAAATCACGATCCACGGTTACGGATTGATGATAGCGATCGGCATTTTATGCTGCATTGCAATGGGCATGTACCGAGCTAAAAAATACAAGCTGAATCCGGAAGCGGTCATCGATATTGCACTCTACGGAGTACTTGCCGGTTTTCTCGGAGCGAAGCTTCTCTATGTGATCGTGGAATTCCCTGCATTTATCAAAGATCCTCTCAGCGTTCTGGGATCAGAAGGATTTGTGGTGTACGGCGGAATCATTTTAGGAGTATTGGCAGCCATTATATACTGCAGGATCAAAGGAATTGTTTTTCTGGAATATTTTGATCTGTGTGCACCTTCTATTTCACTGGCTCAGGGATTCGGACGGATCGGTTGTTTTCTGGCAGGCTGCTGTTACGGAAGAGAGACACAATCCTTCCTGGGAGTAGTTTTCCCGGCCAACAGCATGGCACCGGCAGGTGTCAAGGTATTGCCGACACAGCTCTTTTCGTCAGCGGGCGATTTCCTGATCACGGCAATTCTTCTTCTTTATTATAAAAAGATCAAGCATACCGGAGACGGCGGAGCATTATATATGATGCTTTACGGTGTCGGAAGATTCTTGATGGAATTTTTGCGGGCAGATGACAGGGGAAATATAGGAATGCTTTCTACCTCGCAGATGATCTCGATCGTGATCGTGGCGGGGGCAGTGGTTCTGCTCTGGCAGAACAGAAGAAGAGACAGAGAGTTGTTATGAACGAATTAGAAAAATGTATGGCTGGTGAATGGTATGACTGTCACAATGCAATTTTTTTGGAGTATAAAAATAATGCAAGAAATTTGTTGTCGCAGTATAATTCTTTTGCATATAACCAGACAAGAGAAAAGACAGAAGTTTTGAAACAACTCTTTGGAAGCATAGGGGAAAATGTTTCGGTAGGAATTCCTTATTATCAGTAATCAAAAAGAACAAAAAATGGGAAGCCTCGAATCAAGGCTTCCCACTTAATTAAAAATGCGGAAGATGGGACTTGAACCCACACGACTGCAATAGTCACAAGATCCTTAGTCTTGCTCGTCTGCCAGTTCCGACACTTCCGCGCGACTGCTTTATTATATATTAAATAAATGGATTTGTCAATAAGAAAAAAGTTTTTTATGATAATTGCTATGGATTATAAAGTGTTTGTTTCTGTGTTTAATGGAGCAAAAGAAAAACCCTTGAAAATTCAAGGGCTTTTTCTTAAAAAATAATGCGGAAGATGGGACTTGAACCCACACGACTGCAATAGTCACAAGATCCTTAGTCTTGCTCGTCTGCCAGTTCCGACACTTCCGCATACCAGCTATTTTGTTTATGTTTTGCTGACAACAGCTATAATACATGATTATATGGGGAAAGTCAACATAATTTTCTTAAAAAAATATATTCGCAATATTAATAATTAAAAAGGAAATAGAAACAAAATTCGATATTTAACAAATACTCTTTCTAATTGAGAGAAAATATAGTAAAATAATAAATAATTGAGCGGTTTATTTATGCGTTTTTTCAATCAATGCCAGACGAATTGAGATGAGAAGAAGAAAAAATGGCGAAACGGATGTCAGGAGGTAGCCGTATGTTAGAAAAAGTAGATTTAACAAAGAAAATGAGCAAGGAAGAATACAAGGAGAAGATGGAGACGCTGGAGCTGGAGCTTGGGCATCTGCAGCGGGAATGCAAGGAACAGAAAATTCCGGTGATGATCGCCTTTGAAGGGTACGGAGCTTCGGGAAAAGGCCTGCAGATCGGACGTCTGATCCAGGGATTGGATCCGAGAGGATTTGAGGTACATGCGGTTAAGAAAGAAACGGAAGAGGAACGGATGCACCCTTTCATGTGGCGTTTCTGGACGAAGACACCAGAGCGGGGAAGAATTGCGATCTACGATACGAGCTGGTACCGCAGAGTACAGATCGACCGGTTCGACGGCAAAGTGTCGGAAGAAGAACTGCCGGCAGACTATGAATCGATTCGTTCTTTTGAAAAGCAGCTTACAGATGACGGAATGGTCATTGTGAAATTGTTTCTTGCGATCGATCAGAAAGAACAGAAAAAGCGGTTCAAAAAGCTGATGGAATCGAAGGAAACGAAGTGGAGAGTCAGCGAGGGCGATCTGAAGAGAAATAAGGAATTTGCACGATATGAGCAGATGAATGAAGAGATGCTTCGGAAAACAGATACGGATTATGCACCGTGGACGATCATTGAAGCGACGGATAAGCGGTATGCAACAGCGAAGATCTTCACGACAGTGATCCATGCAATGCAGATGGCGCTGGAGAAGGTGAAGATGCCGGAGGAAGCACAGGAAGAGAGAAGAAGCGGTGGAGAGAGAGAATTCCAGGAATCGCTGCTTGCGAAGGCGGATTTGTCCAAAAAGCTCAGCAAGAAGCAGTACAAAGAGCAGCTTAAGGAACTGCAGGGCAAGATGGAACGTCTCCACGGTGAACTGTACCGCAGAAGAATTCCGGTGGTGCTCGGCTTCGAGGGCTGGGATGCCGGAGGCAAGGGCGGCGCGATCAAGCGTCTGACGGAACACATGGATCCGAGAGGATATGTGGTAAATCCGACTGCATCCCCGAATGATATTGAGAAAGCACATCATTACCTGTGGCGTTTCTGGAGAGCTATGCCGAAAGCGGGCCACATTGCGATCTTCGACAGAACCTGGTACGGTCGTGTGATGGTAGAACGAATCGAAGGATTCTGTACGACGAAAGAATGGCAGAGAGCCTACAAGGAAATCAATGATATGGAGCAGGATCTGGTGAATGCCGGCGCTATCGTGCTGAAATTCTGGATGCAGATTGATAAAGATGAGCAGGCAGCAAGGTTTAAGGCGCGCCAGGAAAATCCGGAAAAACAGTGGAAGATCACCGATGAAGACTGGAGAAACCGTGAAAAATGGGATCAGTACGAAGAAGCAGTCAATGAGATGCTGATTCGTACTTCCACACCGCATGCACCGTGGGTCGTAGTGGAAGGAAACTGCAAGTATTATGCAAGGATCAAAGTGCTTGAGACGGTGGTTCATGCCATTGAAGAACGTCTGAAAGAAGAAAAATAATGAGAAGTTCGCATGAACAGATCGCTGAAAGGGAGCAGGAATATGACGATCAGAGAGCAGATGGAACAGCGGGAAAAAGAATATTTAAGTGCGTATGCGACACTAAGCGTCAATACGAGAGGAAGAAAAAGAGAAGAGGCGCAGTGTGATATTCGGCCGGTCTTTCAAAGAGACAGAGACCGGATCCTGCACTGTAAATCGTTTCGCAGGCTGAAACAGAAGACACAGGTATTTCTGCTTCCCAAAGGGGATCATTATCGCACAAGGCTGACACATACTCTGGAGGTTTCACAAAATGCGCGGACCATCGCGAAGGCGCTGCGGCTGAATGAAGATCTGGCAGAAGCGATCAGTCTGGGGCATGATCTCGGGCATACGCCCTTTGGTCATGCCGGAGAGCGGGCTCTGAACGGAGTGTGTCCGGGCGGATTCAAACACAACGAACAGAGCGTGCGCGTGGTGGAAGTGCTGGAAAAGGACGGACAGGGGCTGAATCTCACATGGGAAGTCATCGATGGGATCCGCAATCACAAGAGTGTGGGAAAACCGGCAACTCTTGAGGGGCAGATCGTGAGGCTGTCGGATAAGATCGCCTATATCAACCATGATATTGACGATGCGATACGTGGAGGAATCCTTACTGAAGAGGATATACCGCTCCGGTTTCGAGAGGTGTTTGGAACCGGGATGCGTTCACGGCTGAACACGATGATCCATGATGTGATCATAAGTAGCATGGATCAGCCGGAGATCCGGATGTCGGAGGAAATCGAAGAGGCGATGCGTGATCTGAGAAAGTTTATGTTTGAGCATGTCTACCAGAATCCCCGTGCAAAGGGAGAGGAAACGAAGGCGATCCATATGATCGAAAATTTGTATTTTTATTATGAGGATCATCTGGAACTTCTTCCGGAACAATACCGGATTCAGATGGAGAAAGGCGATTCGGCGGAGCAGGTGGTGTGTGATTATATTGCCGGCATGACGGATAATTATGCCGTAAAAAAATTTGAGGATATTTTTATTCCGGAAGCGTGGAAAAATTAAAGGAAATCAAAAAGTTTTGTCGAATATATTAAATGTGAGGGCTTTTTACTACTGGAAACTTTTGGTTTTGCTTTCACACCAGGAAGGTGTAAAGATTTCATGTATTATTCGGATGAGATTATAGAAGAAGTTAGAATGAAAAATGATATTGTGGACGTAATATCGGGATATGTGAAGCTTCAGAAGAAGGGAAGCTCCTATTTCGGGTTGTGTCCGTTCCACAATGAGAAATCGCCGTCGTTTTCCGTAAGCCGGGATAAGCAGATGTATTATTGCTTTGGCTGCGGTGCGGGCGGCAATGTGTTTACATTTATTATGGAATATGAGAATTACTCTTTTACGGAGGCACTGAAGTTTCTCGCCCAGAGAGCGGGGGTGGAGCTTCCAAAGGAGGAGTATTCCAAAGAGGCGAAGGAGCGGGCGGATCTCAGGGCGACCCTGCTGGAGATGAACAAGCTGGCTGCAAAGTATTACTATGCGCAGCTGAAGGCGCCTGGAGGAAAGATCGCGCATGATTACCTGACGGGACGCAAGCTTAGCGAGGAGACGATCACCGCGTTCGGACTCGGGTATTCAAACAAGTACAGCAATGATCTGTATCAGTATCTGAGATCGAAAGGTTACAATGACGATCTGATCATCAAGGCCGGGCTGGTAAATGTAGACGAGCGAAACGGAATTTATGACAAATTCTGGAATCGTGTCATGTTTCCGATCATGGATGTGAATAACCGTGTCATTGGTTTCGGCGGACGTGTGATGGGAGACGGAAAGCCCAAATATCTGAACTCTCCGGAGACGATGATATTTGACAAGAGCAGGAATCTCTACGGACTGCACCGGGCACGGACATCAAGAAAACCATATTTTCTGATTTGTGAGGGATATATGGATGTGATTTCTTTACATCAGGCAGGTTTTACGAACGCTGTGGCATCGCTGGGAACGGCGCTGACACCCGGACATGCCGCTTTGATCAAACGGTATGTGAGTGAAGTGTACCTGACGTACGACAGTGATGAAGCCGGAACGAAGGCGGCACTCAGGGCGGTGCCGATTCTGAAGGACGCCGGCATCACCGCAAAAGTGATCCGTATGGAACCTTATAAGGATCCGGATGAATTTATCAAGAACCTCGGAGCGGAAGCATTTGAGGAGCGGATCGCAAAGGCCAGAAACGGATTTATGTTCAGTCTGGAGATGATGGAGAAAGATTATGATATGACTTCCCCCGAAGGCAAGACAGAATTTCTGCGGATGGCATCCAGAAAACTTGCAGAATTTGAAGAAGAGATCGAAAGAAATAATTATATTGAAGCAGTTGCAAAAGCGTATCGTGTCGGATATGAGGAACTGAAGAAGCTGGTCGTAAAGACGGCGATTCAGAGTGGACAGGCAATACCGGCGGTAAGGCCGAAGCAGACGCAGGATAAGACCGTTCCAAAAGAGGACGGGCATATGAAGTCGCAGAAGATCCTGCTGACCTGGCTGATCGACCATGAAGAACTGTTCCCGCAGATCAGCCGCTATATCACGCCGGAGGATTTTACAACGGATCTGTACCGGCAGGTGGCGGAGCTTTTGTTTGAACAGTACGAACAGGGCGATGTGAATCCGGCAAAGATCATGAACCATTTTACAGAAGAAGCCGATCACCGAGAAGCGGCGTCCCTTTTCCACACCAGGATCAAGGAACTGACGACAAAGCAGGAACAGGAGAAGGCGATCAAGGAGACGATCATCCGCGTGAAGGCGTACAGTATTGAGGAGGCAACGAAGAAGCTGGATTCCACGGACATCCAGGGACTTCAGCGGCTCATGAATGCAAAGAAGGCTTTGCAGGATTTGCAGAAACTGCATATTTCCATCAATTAGGGATAAAATATAAACAAGCAATGAGAGGAAGGACACGACATGGTAGAGAACGTGGCAAAATTTGAAGAAAAATTAAAGAGTCTGGTTGCGCTTGCCAAAAAGAAAAAGAACATTCTTGAAATCGGTGAGATCAACGAAGTGTTCCATGATATGGAGCTGGAACCGGATCAGATGGAAAAGGTGTTCGAGTATCTGGAATCGTCTGGAATCGACGTACTTCGCATCAGCGGAGATGTGGACGACACAGATGATGATCTGGAGATCATCCTGTCTGACGAGGATGAAGTGGATATGGAGAAAATCGATCTTTCTGTACCGGACGGAATCAGTATCGAAGATCCGGTCCGTATGTATCTGAAAGAGATCGGTAAGGTTCCGCTTCTGAGTGCGGAGGAAGAGATAGAACTGGCAAAGAGAATGGCGGAAGGCGATGAGGACGCAAAGAAGCGCCTGGCTGAGGCGAACTTGAGACTGGTTGTTAGTATTGCAAAGCGATATGTGGGAAGAGGTATGCTGTTCCTGGATCTGATTCAGGAGGGAAATCTCGGACTGATCAAAGCAGTTGAAAAATTTGATTATCAGAAAGGCTTTAAATTCAGTACTTATGCAACCTGGTGGATTCGTCAGGCAATCACGAGGGCAATTGCGGATCAGGCAAGAACCATCCGTATTCCGGTTCATATGGTAGAAACCATCAACAAACTGATTCGAGTGTCCAGACAATTATTGCAGGAGCTGGGACGGGAACCCACGCCGGAAGAGATTGCGGAAGAATTGGACATGCCGGTTGAACGTGTGCGTGAGATTCTGAAGATCTCGCAGGAGCCGGTTTCCCTGGAAACTCCGATCGGCGAGGAGGAAGACAGCCATCTTGGTGATTTTATTCAGGACGACAATGTTCCGGTGCCGGCGGAAGCAGCAGCACAGACGCTTTTGAAGGAACAGCTGGATGAGGTTCTTGATACACTTACCGACAGAGAGCAGAAGGTACTCAGACTCCGCTTTGGTATGAATGACGGAAGAGCGAGAACGCTGGAGGAAGTAGGTAAGGAATTCGATGTTACCCGTGAGCGTATTCGTCAGATCGAGGCTAAAGCGCTCCGTAAACTCCGCCATCCGAGCAGAAGCAGAAAATTAAGAGATTATCTGGATTAGAGGACGAGATGGAATTATCAAAGAGACTTAAGGCTGTCGCGGAGCTGGTAACGCCCGGGATGCGGCTGGCAGATGTGGGGACCGATCATGGGTATATTCCTATTTATCTGACCGAGGCGGGTGTGATACCGTCGGCGATTGCCATGGATATTAATAAAGGTCCTCTTGAAAGGGCAAAGGAGCATATCCGGGAGCACGGACTGGAAGGAAAGATCCAGACGCGGCTGTCGGACGGGCTTAAAAACTTACAAATGAATGAAGCAGACTGTATGATCGCCGCCGGTATGGGCGGCGGTCTTGTCATACGGATTCTTTCCGAGGAAAGAGATACGGCAGGATCGCTCAAAGAACTGATTCTGCAGCCGCAGTCGGAGATTGACAGCGTCAGAAAATACCTGACCGAAGAAGGATACCGGATCGTGGCCGAAGACATGGTCTATGAGGATGGAAAATATTATCCGATGATGAAGGCAGTTCCATGCATGGCAGGTGCCGGGGAAATACCGTATTCCGAAGAAGAACTGGAATTTGGACGGGTGCTTTTGCAGCAGGCACATCCGGTTCTCGGACAGTTTCTTGAACGGGAGATGGAAATCCAGAACAGAATTTTATCTGCGCTCGAAAGTCAGGAATCCGTGCGTGCGAAGAAACGTATGGAAGAGATTTCCTATAGAATCGAATGGATCAGGGGAATTCTGAATACGTATTATTAGGAGGTACATAGCGTGATTTGCAGGGAGATAATTGATACCATTGAAAAACGTTATCCGAAAGAATGTGCGATGGAATGGGATAATGTCGGACTTCTGGCGGGAAGATATGAGAAAGAGGTTGGGAAGATCTATATTGCGCTGGATGCGACCGATGAGGTGATTGAAGATGCGGCTTCATGGGGAGCAGATATGCTGGTTACTCATCATCCTATGATTTTTAAAGCGTTAAAAAAAATCAATGATCAGAGTTTTATCGGACGCAGGGTAATCCGACTGATCCGAGAAGATATTGCATATTATGCTATGCATACAAATTATGATGTGATGGGAATGGCGGATCTTGCCGGAGAATTTATGGAGATGAAGGATCCTGAGATACTGGAGGAGACTTACCCGGACGAGGGGATCGGCAGAGTAGCTGACCTGAAGGAAGCGATGACTCTGGAGGAGTGCTGTGGTTTTGTCAAAGAACGTCTGGCACTGCCGAGTGTGAAAGTCTTCGGAGATCCGAAGAAAACGGTGAAGAGGATGGCTGTATCTCCGGGATCCGGAAAGAGCATGATCGGCCCTGCTCTGGCGAAAGGGGCGGATGTGCTTGTGACCGGTGATATCGATCATCATGAAGGAATCGATGCGCTGGCTCAGGGACTGGCAATCATCGATGCCGGGCATTATGGAACAGAGTATATTTTTATAGCAGATATGGAACAGTTTCTGAAAGAGCATTTTCCGGAGGCCGAGATCAGGACGGCTCCGGTCCGTCATCCGTTCTGGGTTATGTAACGATCGGGAAACAGTTTTTTATGTCAATAAGGAGGTGCCGGAAGGTGGAGACGAAGCGTTATCAGGTTGAAATAAACGGTGAGAAAAGAGCGTATCCTGAGGGAACGACGTATCTTGAAATCGCAAAAGAATATCAGGATCAGTATGACAATGACATCGTGCTGGTATTTGTGAACGAAAAACTTCAGGAGTTGCGCAAGAAGGTGACGAAGGACTGCAGACTTCGGTTTGTAACAACCGGAGAGGAGCTGGGCAATATGGCCTACAGGCGCGGAGTCAGTTTTCTCCTCATAAAAGCGGTCTACGATGCAGCCGGGCATGAAAATGTGAAAAAAGTAAGGATCCATTATTCAGTCGATAAGGGATTTTATTTTACGCTTAAAGGGAACCTGTATCTGGATCAGGAGTTGCTTGACAGAATCGAGAGCAGGATGCGCCAGATGGTGGAGATGGATCTGGAAATCGGAAAGCAGGGAATCCATACCGACGATGCGATCGAAAAATTCCACGAGTACGGTATGAAAGATAAGGAGAAGCTTTTCCATTACCGCCGGGTATCCCGGGTCAATCTTTACAGCATCAATGAATTTGAAGACTATTTTTACGGATATATGGTACCGTCTACGGGATATCTAAAATATTTCAAACTGTTTCTATACGACGAGGGATTCGTGGTACAGATGCCGGAAAAGGAAAACCCGAAGCTGGTTCCTCCTTTTAATCCGCAACACAAGCTTTTTCAAGTATTAAAGGAATCAACACAGGGCGGAGATCGGATGGGAATCGAGACAATCGGAGATCTCAACCATTTTGTGACCAGAGGAGATCCACAAGAGCTGATCCTGGTGCAGGAGGCACTTCAGGAGAAAAGAATCGCACAGATCGCCGAGCAGATCGCCTCCCGGCCTGAGAAAAAGTTTGTTCTGATCGCAGGCCCGTCATCTTCCGGTAAGACCACATTTTCACACCGGCTTTCGGTGCAGCTTCGTGTCAACGGACTGGTGCCGCATCCAATTGCGGTGGATAATTATTTTCTGAATCGCTCGGAAACGCCGCTGGACGAGGAAGGAAAGCCGAATTATGAATGCCTTGAGGCAATCGATGTGGCGCAATTCAATCTGGATCTTCAGGCTCTTCTGAATGGGGAGCGGGTGGAAATCCCATATTTCAACTTCAAGACCGGAAAACGAGAATATAAAGGAGATTACAAACAGCTTGGGGAAAATGATATTCTGGTGATTGAAGGAATTCATTGTCTGAATGATGCACTTACCAGAGAGCTTCCGAGAGAGCATAAATTCAAAATTTATATCAGCGCACTTACGCAGCTGAATATCGATGAGCACAATCGGATTCCGACGACGGACGGACGGCTTCTTCGAAGAATGGTGAGGGATGCGAGAACCCGCGGTACTTCTGCAAAGGATACGATCGCGATGTGGAAATCGGTGCGAAGAGGCGAGGATAACAACATTTTCCCGTATCAGGAAGAGGCGGATGTGATGTTTAACTCAGCATTGCTTTATGAGCTGGCGGTGCTGAAGGCTTATGCAGAGCCGATCCTGTTCGGAATTGATAAAAACTGCGAGGAATACCTGGAAGCCAAGAGGCTGCTTAAGTTTCTGGATTATGTTGTTGGGATCGGAAGTGAAAATATACCGCAGAACTCGATTTTAAGAGAGTTCATTGGCGGAGGATGTTTCGAAGTATAGAAAATAGGAGTGAGAAAAAGAAACGGGAGGCGTATTGCATTTATTGATGCGATACTGCCTCCCGAAATTCATGACAGAGGACCATATCGTCCGGGAGCGGAGAGCGGAAATCCATCTTGGTTCCGGTAATCGGATGACGGAAGGTGAGGCGATAGGAATGGAGAGCCTGGCGGCCGATCACGGAATAATCCGGATTGTACAGAAAATCACCGGGGAGAGGATGCCCGATGTGTTTCATGTGTACCCGGATCTGGTGGGTCCGTCCGGTTTCCAGCGACAGGGCGGCAAGTGAATACTCTTTACCGGTTCCGGGAACGGTCGTATGGGCAAGCCGTTTAAAATGTGTACGCGCAGGCTCTCCGTTTTCGACATTTACTTCGCGCTCAATGGTGGAGCCTTCACAGCGCCCGATCGGGGCATCAACGGTTCCACATTCGGGAAGCAATCCTTCCACAACCGCGCGGTATTCGCGGTGGATTTCACGTCTGGCGACCATGGCGGACAGAAGCGAAGCGCTGTACATGTGGCGGGCCAGAATCAGCAGCCCGGTCGTATCGCGGTCCAGTCGGTTAATGCAGCGGTAGGTGAAGGGTTCGTTTTTTTGAGAAAAATACCAGGCACAGGCATTTGCCAGCGTATTGTCGTAATTTCCCTGGGAGGGATGGATCGGCATGTTGGCAGGCTTATCGATCACGAGCAGATCCTCATCTTCGTAGACAATGGAAAGCGGAAGCGGAACCGGAAGGATGTTTTGGGAAGAAGTGTCTTCCGTGAGCTGAATGGTCAGCATATCGCCCGGCATGAGGGGATCGTGAATATGTGCCCAGGTTCCGTTTCGGCAGATCCCGTTTTCTGTTTCTTTCAGATGGCGGATGACAGCAGAAGAATACCCATGGGCTTTTAAAAACCCATGGATATGATTGGCATTTTTTGTCTGTAATGTTGTTTCTGTAATCTGATATTCAAGAATTCGTTTCCACATAGAGAAAATGCTCCCTTCTACCTTTGGTAGAACTCACTGATTTTGTCCATCCGCGCGCACATATTGGTGAAGAGCAGATCAACGATTGTGATGGCTGCCATTGCCTCAACCACAACGACGGCACGCGGTACAATGACCGGGTCATGGCGGCCGGTTATGGAGAGAGAGACATTTTCCCCATCTTTATTTACAGACTGCTGTTCACGAGAAATCGAAGGGGTCGGCTTTACGGCAGCGCGGAAAAGGATTCGGCTTCCGTCGCTCATGCCTCCAAGCGTGCCGCCTGCGTGGTTGGTAAGTTTGGTAAGGGCTCCGTTTTCATCGTAACGGAACGGGTCGTTATTTGTACTTCCGTTTGATTCGGAAACAGAGAAACCGTCTCCGATCTCAAAGCCTCTGACAGCACCGATGGAGAGGATGCTCTTCGCAAGATTGGCCTCCAGCTTATCGAATACGGTATCTCCGATTCCTGCAGGCATTCCGGTAATAGAACATTCAATGATGCCGCCGGCAGAATCCTGATCCTCCATGCATTTTGAAAGATATTCGGAAGCCTTTGAAGCATAGACGGCATTGGGCATGTAGAGCGGGTTCTCGAAAACCTGGTTAAAATCATATTCCGCTTCGGGAATCATATAAGGGCCGATTGCCTTTGTGTAAGCATGCACTTCGATTCCAAGAGTATTCAGAATTTTGCAGGCTACGGCGCCTGCCGCCACACGTCCTGCGGTCTCCCGCCCGGAAGAACGTCCGCCGCCGCGATAGTCACGGAAGCCGTATTTGGCATCGAAAGTGTAGTCCGCGTGTCCGGGACGGTATACGTTCATGATATTACCGTAATCACGGGAGCGTTGGTCCTGATTGCGGATCTCGATGGAAATCGGCGTCCCGGTCGTCTTTCCCTCGAATACACCGGATAAAATTTCTGCGGTATCGCCCTCATTACGTTTCGTTGTGAATTTACTCTGCCCCGGTTTTCTTCTATCTAAATAGATCTGAATGTCTTCTTCAGAAAGCGGAAGTCCGGCGGGACATCCGTCGATCACGACGCCGATCCCCTTTCCATGTGATTCGCCCCAGGTTGAGATCTGAAATAATTTACCATAAATGGAACCTGCCATTTGATACACCAAGCCTTTCTTTTTGAGTATGTGAATACGGGAAAAGGATATTCCCAATATTGTTTTTTGGTTTGACGGGCGGGGCCTGTCTACATGACAGTATAATGGAAGAAAAGTTGGGACGCAAGCAATCTTAATAATTTATTAAGGAAAAAAGGGAGTTTTGTATTGTATTTGGGAATGAGTTCGTATTATAATAACCACATATTGAGTTTAGAGGGAGCAATTATCTGAATGGGTGATAAGGATATGAAAATGACAGAAGAGAATACAGAGAAGAACGCAGAGCTTATCATGGAAGAGACGATGAAAGAAATCTACGATGAGGTGAACAGGAATGAAGAAGAGGGGTCTGTCCGGCAACATAAAAAAGTGGAAAAAGCGGGCAAAACGAATCGGAAGAAAGCATCGGATCGCTCAGGCAGCCATTTATCTGTGGATGACCTGGGTTCTTCGCAGACCGCAGGTCGGGATAAGAAGGCTGATAAGAAGAATGAAGAAGACTCGTTAGAGGTGAAGTACAAGGCACAGCGTGGCCGGAAGGTGAAGAAAGAGAAAAGAAAACCACTTCCGGAGGAGGAATATGAGGAAGAACTCCTGCTGGATGCAAAGGACGGCGAAGAGCTGGAGCCAGTATTGAATGCGGAAGATGGAGAAGCTTTTGAAGAGGAGTTTGACGACAGCTTCGATGAGGAAGAAGAAACCGATGAGGAGAAGGCTGAGCGCCGCAGAAAGCGGAAGAAGGTCGCAAAGATCGTGCTGGCGTCGATCCTGGGAGTTACAGCGGCTGTTTATCTGGGGTTTGCGTTCTTTTTCATGAGTCATTTTCAGTTCCAGACCACGATTAACGGAACAGACCACGCACTTGAATCCGTCAGCGATGTGGAAAATTACATGAAGGAACAGGTGGCGGGCTACACGCTTACATTGCATGAGTCTGACGGAGATACGGAGACGATCAGTGGCAGCGAGATTGATCTTACTTATAAAAAAAGTGAAGAACTGGAGAAGCTTCTGAAAGAACAGAATGCCTTTTTGTGGCCGATGAGCCTCTGGAAAGCGCCTGAGATCACAGCTTCAATCGGGGTGGAGTATGACAGCGCGAAGCTGACCGGGGTTCTGGACGGACTTGCGTGCATGAAAGAGGAAAATCAGCAGGCACCGGTTTCCGCGATTCCGGAATACAATGGGACAGAATTCGTGGTTAAGAAAGAAGAAACAGGATCTCAGATTAACCGTGAAGTATTTGAGGTAAAGGTCAGCGAATATATTGCCGGTTTTCTTCCGGAGATGGATATGACGGAAGAAGAGTGCTATGTGAAACCGCAGTTTACGGAGCAGTCCCAGGAAGTCATTGATGCATGTTCGGCGATGAATAAATATCTGACTGCAAATATTACCTATACATTCGGTTCTTCAACCGAAGTGGTCGATAAAGAACTGATCTCACAGTGGGTGAAGGTGGATGGGAATATGGCCGTCACCTTTGACACGGATCAGGTGGCTGAATACATCAAGGGGCTTGCAAGTAAATATAATACGTATGGAAGACAGCGTACGTTTACGGCGGGAAATGGAAATACAGTCAATGTAGAAGGCGGAGATTACGGATGGTCGATTGACCGGGATGCGGAATATGAGGCACTTGTTGCCAGTATCCAGAAGGGAGAGACTGTGACGAAGGAGCCTGCATACAGGACAACGGCGGCGACACACGACGGCCCTGACTGGGGGAATACGTATGTGGAAGTGGATCTCACAAACCAGTATTTGTATTTGTTCGTTAACGGAGCGGTCGTAACCCAGGGACCGATTGTTACGGGACTTCCGAGCAGGGGCGATGCGACGCCGCAGGGAGTTTATTACATTAAGTATTGCCAGAAAAATGCGACGCTTCGAGGACCGAAGCAGCCGGACGGCACATACGAGTGGGAATCACCGGTATCTTTCTGGATGCCGTTTAACGGAGGAATCGGGCTGCATGATGCACCGTGGCAGGCTGCGTTCGGAGGAACCCGCTATCTGACACACGGTTCAAGGGGATGTGTGAACCTTCCGTACAGTGTAGCGGAGACTGTATTTAACAACGTGTCAGCTGGGACACCGGTCGTGTGTCACTATTAAAACAAAATCATATGAAATGAATGGATTCAGGACGACAGGAATGCCGTCCTGATACGTTGAAAGAGGGTATTATGTACGAATTAATAAAAAGAGACGGTCTTGCCAAAAGAGGAAGACTCCACACGGTTCACGGAGTGATCGAGACTCCGGTGTTTATGAATGTCGGTACCGTGGCGGCTATCAAGGGAGCAGTGTCTACAGCGGATCTTCAGGAGATCGGAACGCAGGTGGAACTTTCGAACACTTATCATCTGCATGTGCGTCCGGGGGATCAGGTGATCCGGAAGCTTGGAGGACTGCATAAATTTATGGTATGGGACAAGCCGATCCTTACGGATTCCGGTGGATTTCAGGTGTTTTCGCTGGCAGGTCTTAGAAAGATCAAAGAAGAGGGCGTGTATTTCCAGTCCCACATCGATGGAAGAAAGATTTTCATGGGGCCGGAAGAGAGCATGCAGATCCAGTCGAATCTGGCATCCACGATCGCGATGGCATTTGACGAATGTCCGTCGAGTGTGGCGACAAGAGAATATATTCAGGCTTCTGTGGACCGGACAACGAGATGGCTGGCGCGCTGTAAGAAGGAGATGGAGCGTTTGAATTCCCTTGAGGATACGATCAACCGGCAGCAGATGCTGTTCGGGATCAATCAGGGAGCCATTTATGAGGATATCCGGGTGGAACACGCGCAACAAATCGCCGAAATGGATCTGGATGGGTATGCAATCGGCGGACTTGCAGTCGGTGAGTCTCATGAAGAGATGTACCGCATTCTTGACGCAGTCGTTCCGCATCTTCCGCTTAACAAGCCGACCTATCTGATGGGAGTGGGAACTCCGGCCAATATTCTGGAAGCGGTGGACAGAGGAGTGGATTTCTTTGACTGTGTCTACCCGAGCAGAAACGGAAGGCACGGGCATGTTTATACCAGACATGGAAAATTGAATCTGTTTAATGCGAAATATGAGCTGGATACCCGGCCGATTGAAGAGGGATGCCAGTGCCCGGCGTGCCGGAAGTATTCAAGAGCATATATCCGTCATCTGTTGAAAGCAAAAGAAATGCTGGGAATGAGGCTTTGCGTTCTGCACAATCTGTATTACTATAATCACCTGATGGAGCAGATTCGGGATGCCATCGACGAAGGAAGATACAGCCAGTTTAAGGCCGAAACGCTTCGTGCGATGGAAGAGAAAGAAGACTAAATGATAGTAAAATCAGAAAAATCCGGATGAAATTGTGAAAATCACTTGATGAAATCCAAGTTATTGTGTATGATAGCAATAGCGTTTATGAAGATTTAGGAGGAAGTAACATGAATAATTTAGTAATTATTGCAGTTTATGCATTGTTCTTTGGTGGGCTCTGGTTCCTGTTGATCCGTCCTCAGAAGAAAGAGCAGAAGAGAGTACAGCTTATGCTTTCAGAACTTGAAGTAGGAGATACGATTCTTACAACGAGTGGATTTTACGGTGTTGTGATTGATATTACCGAGAATGATGTGATTGTTGAATTCGGAAGCAACAAGAACTGCCGTATCCCGATGCAGAAGCAGGCTATTATGCAGGTTGAAAAGCCGGGAGCAGCTCAGTAGTGCTGTAAGGGTGAAAAAAGCATTGCATGTTTATGCAGTGCTTTTAAAATATATTAATTGGAAACGTTACCGATAACGTTTCCGGAAAGAGTAAGAGGTGCAGATATGAGAGCAAGTGGTATACTGATGCCGGTGGCAAGTCTTCCGTCAGAATATGGAATCGGGGCGTTTTCAAAAGAAGCCTACAAATTCGTTGATATGCTTAAGAAAGCCGGTCAGCGTTACTGGCAGATTCTTCCTCTGGGACCGACCGGATATGGGGATTCGCCGTATCAGTCTTTTTCAACGTTTGCAGGGAATCCGTATTTTATCGATTTGAATACGCTGGTTAAAAAGGGCTGGCTTAAGAAGAAAGAATGCCGTGCCTGTGATTTCGGAAATGACAGCCGCTATATCGATTATGAGAAGATCTATTTGAACCGTTTTGAGATCCTGAAGAAGGCATTTAAGAGAAGCGGGATCGAAAGCGCTCCGGAGTTTCAGACATTTTGCAAAGAAAACGAGGAATGGCTGGATGATTATGCCCTGTATATGGAGCTGAAGCAGGCGAATGGCGGAAAGAGCTGGAGCGAATGGGCGGATCCATATCGTTTGAGAAATGCTGAGGCATTGGAAGCGTTCAGAAAAGAGCATAAAAAAGGGATCCGTTTCCAGAAGTTCCTGCAGTTCGAATTTCTGGAAGAGTGGAAAGCATTGAAAGATTATGCAAATCATAAAGGTATCGAGATCATCGGAGATATTCCGATCTACGTGGCATTTGACAGTGCGGATGCGTGGGCACATCCGGAATTGTTCCAGTTTGACGAGAACAGAATGCCGGTCGGGGTTGCGGGATGTCCGCCGGACGCCTTCAGCGCAACCGGGCAGCTCTGGGGCAATCCACTCTATGACTGGGCGTACCACAAAGAGACGGGATTTGAGTGGTGGATCAAACGGGTCGCGCACTGTCAGAAGTTGTATGATATTATACGAATCGACCACTTCCGAGGATTTGATGAGTATTACTGGATCCCGGCGGCAGATGAGACGGCTGAATTCGGTCACTGGGAGAAAGGGCCGGGCATGGATATTTTCCGGGCCGTGGAAGAAAAACTTGGAAAGCTCAGGATCATTGCGGAAGATCTGGGCTTCCTTACGGATTCCGTGCTGCAGCTTGTGGCTGATTCCGGATTCCCGGGAATGAAAGTTCTGGAGTTTGCGTTTGATTCCAGAGAACCGAGCGATTACCTTCCGCATAATTATACCAGAAATTGTGTGGTTTATACGGGCACTCATGATAATGAGACGCTTGCGGGATGGTATCGTGAACTGAATGAGAAAGACAAACGCCTTGCACTGAAATATATGGGATATAAAGAACTGGAAGAGCAGGATGCCGTCTGGGCGGTTATCCGCCTGGCACAGGCAAGTGTGGCCGATACCTGTATTATTCCGATCCAGGATTATTTGTGTCTGGGAAATGAGGCGCGAATCAATCAGCCTTCCACGCTTGGCGGCAACTGGATCTGGCGCCTTCAGAAAGAAGAGGTTAGCAAGGAACTTATTAAGAAGATCCGGAAGATGACGAAGCTCTACGGAAGACTGCCGGAATAATTGACGAGAGGACTGTTGAACTTTGGGAATGACGATCAAGGATATTGCAAAGAAATGTGGTGTTGGCATCAGTACGGTATCGCGTGCGCTGAACGATCATCCGGATATCAATCCGGAGACGAAAGAGAGAATTCTGAAGACCGTGGCAGAATCGGATTTTGTGCCGAACAACAGTGCCAGAAATCTGAAACGGACCGATGCGCAGGCGATTGCGGTGATGGTTAAAGAGATTGATGATCCGTTCTTTGCTACTATGATGCAAGTCCTGGAGCGTGAGATACGGAAGAGACATTATGCTTTTTTCATCCGGCATATGACTCGTGGAAGAGACGAGCTGGAGGAAGCGGCCGAATTGATCGCGGAGAAGCGGCTGAGAGGCCTGATCTTTCTCGGAGGAAGCTTTGAGAATAAGATGGACCGCCTGAAGAAAATTAAGGTTCCTTTTGTGGTTTGTACGGCTTCTCTGACTGCGGTTCCAGAAGGAAGACTGGCATCCTGGGTCGCCACAGATGACTATCATGCAAGCAGGGAGATCGTAAATTATCTCTGTGAAACAGGCAATAGAAATATTGCAATTCTGGCTTCGGATAAGAATGACAGCAATGTGGGTTATCTTCGGATGAAAGGGTATGAGAAGGCACTTGAGGAACATCAGATTCCTTTGCGGGACGAACTGATCTGCTATCTGGATGAAACGGATACAGCTTATTCTATGGAAAACGGATATCGGATGATGCAGAAGCTGCTCAAAAGAAAATGTGGATTTACAGCTGTTTTTGCAATTTCGGATCTGATGGCAGTCGGGGCGATCCGGGCTTTGCGAGAAGCCGGAAAGCGAATCCCGCAGGATGTGGCGGTTGCGGGATTTGACGGTCTTGCATTTGCAGAGTATTTTGAACCACCGATTACAACGATGGTGCAGCCTGTCGAAGAAATTGCAAAAGAGTCGGTGGTGATCTTATTTCAGATGATTGAAACACAGAAAAGTTGCGAGGGGAGAATTCTGCCGGCGAAGCTGGTTGTCAGAAAATCGACAGAGAGGGGACATATCTAACAGATAGGTCCCTTTTTCATTTTGTTTGATGCCAAAAACAGAGAGCACTCTAATTTTTGCGCTTTTACGAATTAAAGGCTTGAAACTATGAGGAAAATAGGATATTATAGTGTTTAACAGATTTTGAGGGGACGATGGTCTGACCTCTGAACCGGAGATTAACGGAAGGAATGAATAAGATGAATCTGAATATTGGTGTGATTAAGGGAGACGGAATCGGTCCGGAGATCGTGACCGAGGCAATGAAAGTTCTGGACAAGACCGGAGAAATATATGGTTTCCGGTGTACATACGAGCAGCTTCTGATGGGAGGAGCATCGATCGATGTGCATGGAGTGCCGCTGACAGATGAGACGATTGCGAGAGCAAAGGCAAGTGATGCGGTTCTGATGGGATCGATCGGCGGGGATGCGAAGACATCTCCATGGTACCAGCTGGAACCATCAAAAAGACCGGAAGCCGGCCTGCTTAAGATTCGTAAAGCGCTGAATTTGTTTGCAAATCTGCGTCCGGCAGTTCTCTATGAAGAACTTGCAGCCGCTTGCCCTTTGAAAGAAGAGATAACAGAGGGCGGATTCGATCTGATGATCATGCGTGAACTGACCGGCGGATTGTATTTCGGAGAGAGAAAAACAGTTGAAGAAGAAGGAGTCAGAACAGCTTATGATTCTTTGACATATAATGAGAATGAAATACGCAGGATTGCCGTGAGAGCGTTTGATATAGCTATGAAGAGAAGAAAGAAAGTGACCAGCGTTGATAAAGCAAATGTACTGGATTCTTCCAGACTCTGGAGAAAGGTTGTCGAGGAAGTCGCGGCGGATTACCCGGAAGTGACGCTGGAACACATGCTGGTGGATAACTGTGCAATGCAGCTTGTAAGAGATCCGAAGCAGTTTGACGTCATTCTGACTGAGAACATGTTCGGTGATATTTTGTCGGATGAGGCCAGTATGGTAACCGGATCAATCGGAATGCTTGCGAGCGCAAGCCTGAATGAGACGAAGTTCGGTCTTTATGAACCGAGCGGTGGGTCCGCACCGGATATTGCCGGTAAGGGAATCGCGAATCCGATTGCGACGATTTTGTCTGCAGCAATGATGCTTCGGTTTAGCTTTGATCTTGACAAAGCAGCGGATGCAATTGAAGCAGCTGTTTCGCAGGTACTGAAGGACGGCTATCGTACCGGTGATATTATGTCGGAGGGATGCACGAAAGTCGGAACTGCACAGATGGGGGATTTGATCTGTGAACGGATTCATTAGGAAGTCTTGCTTGGCTGAAGTCAGTATAAAGCATACATAGAGGATATTCAGGAGGATACATAGAAATGAAAAGCGATAATGTTAAAAAAGGGATGCAACAGGCACCACATCGGTCCCTGTTCAACGCATTAGGGTATACCAAAGAGGAGCTGGATCGTCCATTGGTCGGAATCGTCAGTTCTTACAATGAGATCGTTCCGGGACATATGAATCTGGATAAGATCGTGAACGCAGTAAAAATGGGAGTTGCCATGGCAGGAGGAACACCGGTTATGTTCCCGGCGATCGCTGTCTGCGATGGAATTGCGATGGGACATATCGGAATGAAATACTCTCTGGTAACCAGAGATCTGATTGCAGATTCCACCGAGGCAATGGCACTGGCTCATCAGTTTGATGCACTTGTTATGGTTCCGAACTGTGACAAGAATGTGCCCGGACTTCTGATGGCAGCAGCACGAATCAACGTGCCTACTATATTTGTCAGCGGTGGCCCGATGCTTGCCGGTCATGTAAAAGGCCAGAAGAGAAGCCTTTCCAGCATGTTTGAAGCAGTTGGTTCTTATGCTGCAGGCACGATGACAGAAGAAGATGTATGTGAATTTGAAAATAAAGTATGCCCGACCTGTGGTTCTTGCTCCGGTATGTATACCGCGAACAGTATGAACTGTCTGACAGAAGTACTCGGTATGGGACTTCCGGGCAATGGAACCATTCCGGCAGTTTATTCAGAGCGTATCCGTCTTGCAAAGCATGCAGGCATGCAGGTAATGGAACTTTACAGAAAGAATATCCGTCCGAGAGATATTATGACAAAAGAAGCGATCCTGAATGCCCTCACTGTAGATATGGCTTTGGGATGCTCTACCAACAGTATGCTGCATCTTCCGGCTATTGCTCATGAGATCGGCATGGATTTCGAGATCGATTTCGCAAACGGAATCAGTGCAAAGACTCCGAATCTTTGCCATCTTGCACCGGCAGGCCCGACTTATATGGAAGATCTGAATGAGGCCGGTGGTGTCTATGCAGTGATGAACGAATTGAATAAGAAGAACCTTCTGAATACAGAGTGTATGACCGTAACCGGTAAAACGGTGGGAGAAAATATTGCGGGATGTGTTAATAAGAATCCGGAAGTTATCCGTCCGATCGACAATCCATACAGCCAGACAGGCGGCCTTGCAGTATTGAAAGGAAATATCGCGCCGGACGGAAGTGTTGTAAAACGTTCGGCAGTTGTAGAAGAAATGCTCGTCCACGAAGGACCGGCCAGAGTATTTGAATGCGAAGAGGATGCAATCACAGCCATCAAGGGCGGACAGATTCATCCGGGAGATGTTGTCGTAATCCGTTATGTCGGACCGAAGGGTGGACCGGGTATGCCGGAAATGCTGAATCCGACTTCTGCAATCGCAGGAATGGGACTTGGCTCATCGGTTGCTCTTATCACCGACGGGCGTTTCAGCGGAGCTTCCAGAGGCGCATCTATCGGACATGTTTCGCCGGAAGCAGCAGTAGGCGGCCCAATTGCACTGATCGAAGAAGGAGATATCATTGAGATCGATATCCCGAATCTGAAACTGAATGTCAGAGTTTCGGATGAAGAACTGGCAGCGAGAAAAGAAAAATGGCAGCCGAGAGAACCGGAAGTTACAACCGGTTATCTTGCACGATATGCATCAATGGTAACATCCGGAAACCGCGGTGCGGTGCTGGAGATACCGCGTTAAGAATAAAGTACAAAGGGGAATGCACAACATGCGGTTAAATGGTTCTGAAATATTGATAGAATGTTTAAAAGAACAAGGCGTTGATACCGTTTTCGGATATCCGGGCGGGGCAATTTTGAATGTATATGACGAATTATATAAGCATAGTAATGAAATTAAGCACATTCTGACTTCTCACGAGCAGGGCGCGTCTCATGCAGCAGACGGTTATGCCCGCGCCACCGGAAAAGTCGGTGTATGTTTTGCAACAAGCGGTCCGGGAGCCACCAATCTGGTAACCGGAATCGCAACAGCATTTATGGATTCGATTCCAATCGTGGCTATCACATGTAATGTCGGGGTGCCGCTTCTTGGAAAAGACAGTTTCCAGGAAATTGATATCACTGGAATCACCATGCCGATCACAAAATATAATTTTATCGTGAAAGATGTCAATGAGCTTGCAAAGACGATCAGAAAAGCATTTGCCATCGCACAGTCAGGAAGACCGGGGCCGGTTCTGATCGATATCCCGAAGGATGTTACCGCAAACATGGCAGAGTATGAACCGATGAAGATCGAGCCGGTGAAGAAGTACAAAAAAGATATTTGTATGGAAGATGTAGAACAAGCGTTACAGATGATTCGTGAAGCTCAAAAGCCTTATATTTTCGTCGGAGGCGGGGCGATCCTCTCTGATGCAAGTGAGGAATTAAGAGCGTTTGTAGAGAAAGTTCAGGCGCCGGTATGTGATACTCTGATGGGAAAAGGAGCATTTCCGGGTACAGATGAACTGTATACAGGAATGCTTGGTATGCATGGAACCAAAACTTCGAATTTTGGTGTCAGCGGATGTGATCTTCTGATCGTAATCGGTGCGAGATTCTCAGATCGTGTTACAGGAAATGCAAAAAGGTTTGCGGAAAAGGCCAAGATCCTTCAGATCGATATCGATGTAGCAGAGATGAACAAAAATGTTATGATTGATTGTGGTGTCGTAGGCGATATCAAGGAAGTACTTACCTTGATCAATGAGAGACTTCCGAAGCAGAATCATGATGAATGGATTCGGAAGATTCAGGAGTACAAACAGAAATATCCACTGACTTATCATCCGGATATTCTGACGGGACCTTTTGTTGTCGAAGAGATCTACAGACAGACAAAAGGGGAGGCACTGATCGTCACAGAGGTCGGACAGCATCAGATGTGGGCGGCACAGTATTATAAATATACCAAGCCGAGAACCCTGCTGACTTCCGGAGGACTCGGAACCATGGGATATGGACTTGGTGCATCCATTGGTGCCAAGATGGGATGCCCCGAGAAAACGGTTGTTAATATTGCGGGAGACGGCTGCTTCCGTATGAATATGAATGAGATCGCCACAGCTGCCAGATATCAGATTCCGATCATCCAGGTGGTAATCAATAATCACGTACTCGGAATGGTGCGTCAGTGGCAGAATCTGTTTTATGGTCAGCGTTATTCAGCGACGGTACTGAATGATGCAGTGGATTTTGTAAAACTTTCAGAAGCTATGGGAGCGAAGGCAATTCGCGCAACGACGAAGAAGGACTTTGAAGCCGCTTTTCAGTCGGCGCTTGCGTGTGACGGTCCGTTCGTAATAGATTGCCAGATTGATTGTGATGATAAGGTATGGCCGATGGTGGCACCCGGAGCTGCAATCAGCGAGGCGTTTGATGAAGGAGACCTGCAGGCAGAAAAACAAGAACAATAATTTTAAAGCAGGAATGGAGGAAAAGACTATGAAAAGAGTTTACAACTTTTCAGCAGGACCGGCAGTGCTGCCGGAAGAAGTGCTTAAAGAAGCAGCAGAGGAAATGCTGGATTACCAGGGAACAGGGATGTCCGTTATGGAGATGAGTCATCGTTCCAAAGCTTTTGAGAAAATTATCACAGAAGCGGAACAGGATCTTCGTGATCTTATGAATATTCCGGACAACTATAAAGTATTATTCTTACAGGGCGGAGCAAGCCAGCAGTTTGCAATGATTCCGATGAACCTGATGAAGAATAAGGTTGCTGATTACATTATCACAGGTCAGTGGGCGAAAAAGGCTGCCGCTGAAGCTGAGAAATACGGAAAGGTAAACCGTATCGCATCTTCTGCAGATAAGACATTCAGCTATATTCCGGATTGCTCTGATCTTTCGATTGACGACGATGCAGATTATGTTTATATCTGTGAGAATAACACAATTTACGGAACAAAATACAAAGAACTTCCGAACACCAAGGGAAAACTTCTGGTAGCTGATGTATCTTCCTGTTTCCTTTCTGAGCCGGTTGATGTGACAAAATACGGCATCATTTACGGTGGCGTTCAGAAAAATATCGGACCGGCAGGTACCGTAATTGTGATCATCAGAGAAGATCTGATTACAGAGGATGTTCTTCCGGGAACTCCGACCATGCTGCAGTATAAAACACATGCAGATGCGAAATCACTTTACAACACACCTCCGGCATATGGCATTTACATTTGCGGAAAAGTGTTCAAATGGCTCAAGAAGATGGGCGGTCTTGAAGTGATGAAAGAGCGCAATGAGAAGAAAGCGAAACTTCTCTATGATTATCTGGATCAGAGTAAGCTATTCAAGGGCACCGTTGAGAAGAAGGATCGGTCTCTTATGAACGTACCGTTCGTAACAGGCAGTGATGAACTGGATGCCAAATTCGTAAGAGAAGCAAAAGAAGCAGGCCTTGAGAACTTGAAAGGTCATCGTACAGTCGGCGGTATGCGTGCAAGTATCTACAACGCAATGCCGTACGAAGGCGTAGAAGCACTGGTTGCATTTATGAAAAAATTTGAGAAGGAGAATCTGTAGTTATGTATAAATATTATTGCTTAAATCCAATCTCAAATGTAGGTCTTGATAAATTCACAGATGAATATGCACCGGCAAGCGATGCAAAGGGAGCAGACGCCATTCTGGTAAGAAGTGCGGCAATGCATGAAATGGAATTTGACAAAAGCCTGAAGGCAATCGGCCGTGCAGGAGCCGGCGTAAATAATATCCCGTTGGAAAAATGTGCAGAACAGGGAATCGTCGTATTTAATACACCTGGAGCAAATGCGAACGGTGTAAAGGAACTTGTGATTGCAGGTCTTCTTCTTGCATCCCGTGATATCATCGGAGGTATTAACTGGGTTCAGGAGAATGAAGAAGATGGAAATATCGCAAAAGACGCCGAAAAAGCTAAGAAAGCTTTTGCGGGATGCGAGATCGAGGGCAAGAAGCTCGGAGTAATCGGACTTGGCGCAATCGGTGTTCTTGTTGCAAATGCGGCAACTAATCTCGGAATGGATGTTTACGGATATGATCCGTATGTTTCTGTAGATTCCGCATGGAGACTTTCCAGAAGCATTCATCATGCCAAAAGCGTAGATGAACTTTATAAAGAATGTGATTATATCACGATTCATGTACCGGCACTTCCGGATACCAAAGGCATGATCGATAAGAATGCGATCGATTTAATGAAAGATGGTGTTGTTGTGCTGAATTTCGCAAGAGATGTTCTTGTGAACAGTGAAGCGATGGTAGATGCTCTGATCAGTGGCAAAGTAAAGCGTTATGTGACCGATTTTCCAACACCGGAGATCGCAGGCGTGAAGAATGCGATCGTTATCCCACATCTGGGCGCTTCTACAGAGGAATCTGAAGACAACTGTGCGAAGATGGCTGTTCAGGAACTGAGAGATTTCCTTGAAAATGGAAATATCAAAAATTCTGTCAATTATCCGTCCTGTGATATGGGCGTGAAAGACAAGACCCGTATCACGATCATGCACAGAAATATTCCGAACATGATCGGTCAGTTTACCGCATTGCTTGCAAAAGACAATGTCAATATCGATGACATGACGAACAAGAACAGCGGTGCATATGCATACACTATGATGGATGTGGATTCTGAAGTCGGTGCTGAGGTTGTGGATGGACTGGAAGCAATCGAAGGAGTACTCAGAGTCAGAGTGATTGAATAGAGAAACGATAAGAATAACAGTGGGCTGCGCAGGATATGCGCAGCTCTTTTCGTGTGAAAGAAGAGTTCGGGCATATATTACAAATATTACAAATTCTACTCTGATTTTTAATATATCTTAAGAAAATCTTCCATTGTATACGGAGTTACTATGCCTTATAATGTAGATGAAAACAAGAAAAAATATAGATATTGTGGGGTAATACGAATGAAGAAGAAAGACATGAGAAGGGCGCGTGCAAGAGCAAGAGCAGCCATAAAACGTAGAAATAAAAAGAAACACGGCAAAGTTTCCACAATCAGTATTCTGGGAGTACTGATGGTATGCCTGGTATCGGCATTACTGCTCAGCCATGGAGCTGTCGCAGGAGGACAGCAGGAAATACCGATTACGCTGAAGGTGGATGACATTTCTGTTGTGCAGGGAGAGGAAAGGCCGCTTCTTACAGCAAAAGCCAGCTGCGACGGAGATGTGGAGACGGTCCTGGATGAAGATACGGGGTATACGATCCAGGATCTTGTGGATGAGTTGAACCGTGGTATCGGCTTCACGCTGGAGTGCGATGGAGACGGAAGTACGGAAGGAAAGTTTCCAATCAAGGCAGAACTTACCAGTGAGATCACTACGCCGCTTTATGCAGAGTGGTTTGGTAAAGTGAAGGTTGATGTTGAGGATGGTGTCTTTGAAGTTAAGAACCAATACGGAGAATGGGATGACAGTCGATTCAAACGCTGGGACGGTACATATGTTGCAAATGATTTTATCACTTATCATGGCAGGACCTATTATTTTGGAGAGGACGGCAAGAAAGTAATTGGATGGCAGGAAATTGCTTCGGCCCGTTATTATTTCGATAAAAAGGGCGTCATGCAGACCGGCTGGTATGAAGAAGACGGCGCAAAATACTATTTTGACGATACGGGAATGATGACGGTCGGATGGCTGACACTGGATGATAATAAGTATTATTTTGATCAGGAAGGTAAGATGCTGACCGGAGAACAAAAAATCGGTGTGAGAAAATGCGTCTTTTCCGAAGACGGAGTTCTGGAATCTGAGGAAGGCGGCGTAGATCCGAACGCACCGATGGTTGCACTCACATTTGATGACGGACCGGGGCCAAGAACTGCTGAGCTGCTGGATGTTCTGGCGGAATATGATGCAAGAGCGACATTTTTCATGCTGGGAACTCAGGTGAGCAAGAATCCGGATACTGTGAAGAAAATGGCAGAGATCGGCTGTGAACTGGGCAATCACTCCTATGATCATACAAATCTGACGAATCTGGATGCAAATGGAATCCAGAAACAGATGAGTGACACGAACAATCAGCTCGTCGAAGCTTGTGGACAGAAAGCGACGGTCATGCGTCCTCCTTACGGTGCGATTAATGATACAGTTAAACAGAACGCAGGCTTGCCTATGATTCTGTGGTCTATAGATACTCTGGACTGGAAGACGAGGAATACGCAGTCCACGATCGACGCAGTTATGAATAATGTCCAGGACGGAGCTGTCATTCTGATGCATGATATTCATACACAGTCCATTGATGCGGCCATTGCATTGATTCCGAAGCTTCAGGAAGCCGGATATCAGCTTGTTACCATCAGTGAGATGGCAGAGGCGAAAGGAATCCAGATGGAAAATGGCGGAAAATATGGATTCTTCCAAAAAAGTGAATAAAAGGTGTTTGCAGTTTTCTAAAAATGTGGTATCATATAGCATAGTAACGCTTTACAGTGTGAAACTATAGAACGAGAGGTACAAAGAAATGGCATATGAAATAACAGGGCATACTGTCCTTACCGGCCTCCTTGGAAGTCCTGTGGCTCACAGTATTTCGCCAATGATGCACAACGAAGCATTCCGCCAACTGGGGCTGGACTATGCATACTTGGCATTTGATGTCGGGACAGATCATTTGAAGACTGCTGTGGAAGGTCTTAAAGTCATGGGAGTCAGGGGCTTTAACCTTACAATGCCGGATAAGAATCTGATGTGTAGTCTGGTTGATAAGCTTTCACCTGCTTCAGAAATCGGTGGGGCAGTGAATACAGTGGTAAATGATGACGGCGTGTTGACCGGATATACAACGGATGGAAGCGGATTTATGCGATCAGTTAAGGAAGAAGGCATGGATATTATCGGGAAGAAGATGACACTTCTCGGAGCAGGAGGAGCTGCGGCCGCAATCATGATTCAGGCGGCACTGGACGGAGTGGCTGAGATCTCCGTATTCAATATCCGAGATGATTTCTTTACACGTGCAGAAGGTATTATGGAAAAATTGAGAGGGCAGACGGAATGTAAGCTAAATCTTTATGATTTCTCAGATCCGGAAGTTCTGAAGAGAGAGATCGCAGAGAGTGTCATCCTTGTAAACGGAACTTCCATCGGAATGGCACCGCGTACAGACCGCTGCATTATAACTGACGACAGTGTATTCCGGAAAGATCTGTTTGTCTTTGATGTGATTTATAATCCGGAGGAAACCCTTCTTCTTAAGAAGGCGAAAGCGGTCGGATGTCAGACAGCAAACGGTCTGAATATGCTCCTTTATCAGGGCGCGGCTTCTTTTGAACTCTGGACCGGGTGTGAGATGCCGGTTGACATCATCAAGGAAAAATATTTTAAACGTTAATTGACAAATCGGTTTGAATTGTGTATTATGGTTTATATGCTGATAAAATTGAATATTCTACTATCGAAATACGATGAAAAGAAGTAGTAGGTATAATGAAGTGTCACAGAGAGTCCTTGGCAGGTGCGATAAGGATACAACGAGTTATATTGAATTCCTCTTGGAGTAGAGTGCTGAATTACTGTAACAGTATTAGTAGGCATCTCCGGAAGCAGCCGTTATCTGCAAGGGTATAACCGGAATAAAGGCGTACCTGTCGAGGCAGTTGCTGTGAAGTAACTGTGAAGTGAGGTGGAACCACGAAGTATGATTACTCTCGTCCTCTGTATGTGCAGAAGACGGGAGTTTTTTATTACCATTGACTCAATAGGAAACTTCGTTTCTGCAAAAGTACGCTTCCCGGTGGGAGCATGTTTTTCAAAATCTTAAGAGACAGAAAGGAAAAAGACTATGATTATTGTATTAAAACCAAGAACAACAGAAGAAAATATTTTGCGAGTAGAAAACATGGTGCGCGCGAGAGGGCTCGAGACGCATACAGTCCGTGGTGAAGAGCTTACCATTATCGGATGTATCGGCGATACGGTCCGCGTTGACCCGCGGCTTTTTGAAGTGGATAAAAGCGTAGAAAAAGTTATGCATGTGCAGGAACCGTATAAACTGGCGAACAGAGCATTTCATCCGGAAGATACAATCGTTGATGTTGCAGGTGTTAAGGTCGGCGGAGGCCATATGGCACTGATCGCCGGACCCTGCTCTGTAGAAAGTGAAGAACAGGTGATCGAGATCGCTAAGGCGGCTAAAGAATCCGGTGCAAATATGCTCCGCGGTGGGGCGTTCAAGCCGAGAACCAGTCCATATTCTTTCCAGGGAATGGGACTTGCGGGGCTGGATATCCTTTGCAAAGCAAGAGAAGTAACCGGCCTTCCAATCGTAACGGAACTGATGTCTGCAGAGTATCTGGATTTATTTGATGAAAAAGTAGATTTGATCCAGATTGGTGCAAGAAATATGCAGAATTTTGATCTCTTGAAACAGCTTGGTAAAACAAAGAAACCGATTCTTCTGAAGAGAGGGCTGAATGCAACATATGAAGAGTGGATCATGTCGGCAGAATACATTATGTCATCCGGCAACCCGAACGTAATCCTGTGCGAAAGAGGTGTACGTACATTCGAAAGCTACACCAGAAACACACTGGATTTACAGGCAATTCCGGTAATCAGACGTTTGAGTCATCTTCCGATCATCGTGGATCCGAGCCACGCAGGCGGAAAATGGTGGCTGGTAGAACCGATGTCCAAAGCAGCGGTTGCAGCAGGGGCAGATGGTCTTATGATCGAAGTACACAACAATCCGGAGTGTGCGCTCTGCGATGGAGGACAGTCTTTGAAACCGGCGAAATATGATACCCTGTTGAAAGAGATCCGTCAGATTGCAGAAGTTGTAGGTAAGAAAATGTAATTGACAGGAGGATAGAACATGAGTGAACCAGGTATCAAAATGGTCGTTGATTTAAAAGAACATAGTTATCCGATATATATAGAAAGGGGAATTATGGGTCAGGCTGCCGAACGGATCAAAGAAGTATATCATGGCAGAAAAGTGATGATCATCTCGGATGACAGTGTGTACGCTTATTATGGAGAGGCAATTAAGAAAGAACTCTCAGGAAGTTTTGAATGCTATGAAACAATCATTCCTCATGGCGAACCGTCTAAAAGTTTTCAGACCCTTCCGAGGGTATACAGTTCACTTCTGAAGGCGAAGATTACCAGAACGGATCTGATTGTGGCACTCGGCGGTGGGGTGACCGGTGATCTGGCAGGATTTGTGGCAGCAACTTTCTTAAGAGGAATTCAATTTGTCCAGATCCCGACTTCCATATTGGCACAGGTGGATTCGTCTGTAGGAGGAAAAGTGGCAGTTGATCTTCCGGAGGGAAAGAACCTGGTTGGCGCATTTTACCAGCCGAAAATGGTTCTGATCGATCCGGATGTACTGGACACTCTTCCGGAACGCTATGTAACCGATGGAATGGGAGAGGTCATTAAATACGGATGCATCAAGGACGCAGAATTATTTGCAAAACTAGAAGAGTACGGCTCTTTCGAGAATCTGAAGGCGCATTTAACCGACGTGATCGC
Organism: Bariatricus sp. HCP28S3_F11; assembly: GCF_052065395.1. NCBI lineage: Bacteria > Bacillati > Bacillota > Clostridia > Lachnospirales > Lachnospiraceae > Bariatricus > Bariatricus sp. HCP28S3_F11. The sequence goes on from NZ_JBQHUC010000001.1 coordinate 61,284, forward strand.
GACTTGTGTAAACATTAAAAGAGTGGTCGTGGAAGAAGACGAATTTGACATGGGAGAACGGATTCTTCTGAATTTCGGGCATACGCTGGCACATACGATTGAGCAGTATTATCACTATGAGAGAGAAAGCCACGGAGAAGCGGTTGCTATCGGAATGTATCAGATCACCAAGATCGCGGAGGAGAAGGGGCTTACGAAAACGGGGGAGGCCGAGAGAATCAAGAATGTCCTGAAGGCTTATGGACTTCCGACAGAAGCGCATCTTCCGCTTCCGGAATTGATCGAGGCAATGAAGCTGGATAAGAAAACAATGGGAAATAAATTGAAGGTCGTGCTGCTTCACGAGATCGGAGATGCTTATGCATATCCGACGAGCATAGAATTTTTCGCGGGAGACCGTCAGGTATAAAAAAAGAGTTCCGAAAGGAACTCTTTTTAAAATCGTGAATTTATTTCTGGTTCGCCATGCGCCCCTCAAGAAGATCGTGAATCTTGTCGGTCGGGTTCAGAACGGAGCTGATCGGGATGTCATGATTCAGAGAATCGATGATCAGTGCGAGGAACTTGCTCATGTCTGCTTTGATAAAGTACGGCTTTGAGTTAAGTTCAGGCGGAAGATACGTCAGGTTGGTCGTGATCAATCCATCCATATAGCCTTTTTCGTAGTATTTGTCGAATTTTCCGAGACCTTCCGTGAAAAGACCGAAGGTGGTGCAAACATATACACGTGCGGCGCCGCGGTCTTTGAGCTGCTTGGTTACATCCAACATACTTTCTCCGGATGAGATCATATCATCGACGATGATGACCGTTCTTCCATGAACATCATCCCCGAGAAACTCATGCGCTACAATTGGGTTTTTCCCATTTACAACGGTTGAATAATCGCGTCGTTTGTAGAACATTCCCATATCTACACCGAGTACATTGGAAAAGTATACGGCTCTGCCCATTGCACCCTCGTCCGGGCTGATGATCATCAGATGCTCCTTGTCGACAGCAAGGTCAGGTACAGCCTTAAGAAGTGCTTTCATAAACTGGTAAGCAGGTGAGAAGTTGTCGAATCCCTTCAATGCGATTGCGTTCTGGACTCTCGGGTCATGTGCATCGAAGGTGATGATGTTGGAAACGCCCATCTGAACCAGCTCATCCAGTGCCATGGCACAGTCAAGGGATTCTCTCTTGGTACGCTTGTGCTGCCTGCTCTCATAGAGAAACGGCATGATCACGTTGATGCGGTGTGCTTTACCGGTACATGCGGCGATCACACGCTTCAAATCCTGGAAATGATCATCCGGTGACATATGGTTCAGATGTCCGTTCACGGTATAAGTAAGGCTGTAGTTGCAGACATCGACCATAATGAATAAGTCTTTTCCGCGGACACTTTCTCCGATGACGGCTTTGGCTTCCCCAGTACCAAAACGCGGACAGTTGTGTTCTGTCAGATACGTGTCAGCTTCGTAAGAAGAAAAAATCGCAGGATCCAGAAAATCATGAAGAGATTCCTTACGAAAAGAGACAATATAATTGTCTACCTTCTTTGCGAGCGGCTCGCAGCTCTTTAAAGCGATAATCTTAAGCGGTGCGATCGGCAGCGCTTTTTCCATAAATTCTATATTTGTCATATGTGCCTCCTGTATTCGAATGTCGCTCATTTCTCCTACTCATTTATACCATTATTTTAGAACTATGGCAAGAAAGAGCTGTAAAAAATTGCAATTTTCGCGGAAATCTAGTATGATAAGAAAGAATAGAAAATGGGGAGCTTTTAATTTTATGAAGCATGAGCATATTATAAAGAGTGTAGAAGAAGGAAGCATTGCCTGGGAAATGGGGATCGAACCGGGAGACAGGCTGCTTCAGATTAACGGAAGTATCATAGAAGATGTATTTGATTATCACTATTATACGAACGATGAAGAACTTCTTATTCTGATCCAGAAGGAAAATGGAGAGGAATGGGAGCTTGAGATTGAAAAAGATTATGATGAAGATCTGGGAATCGAGTTTGAACAGGGTCTGATGGATGAGTACCGTTCCTGCAGGAACAAGTGCATGTTCTGTTTTATCGACCAGATGCCGAAGGGGATGCGGGACACCCTGTATTTTAAAGATGATGATTCCAGACTTTCTTTCCTCCAGGGAAATTATATTACGTTGACAAATATGAGCGATCATGATATACAGCGTATCGTGGATTATCATCTGGAACCGATCAATGTTTCGATTCATACAACGAATCCAGAGCTTCGCTGCAAGATGCTGCATAACCGCTTTGCGGGAGATGCGCTGAAGAAGATTCAGATTTTATACGACGGCGGGATCACGATGAACGGGCAGATCGTATTGTGTAAAGGGATCAACGACGGAGAAGAGCTGGAGAGAAGTATCCGGGATATGACGAAATGGCTTCCGAATCTTCAGAGCGTATCGGTTGTTCCGGTGGGACTTACGAAGTTCCGTGACGGGCTCTATCCGCTGGAGCCGTTTACAAAAGAAGATGCAAAGGAAGTACTTGGCATCATTCACAAGTGGCAGAAAAAGATTTATGAAGAATACGGAATACATTTTATCCATGCCGGAGACGAATGGTATTTGCTGGCGGAGGAGGAACTACCGGAAGAGGAGCGGTATGACGGATATTTACAGCTGGAGAACGGGGTAGGTATGCTGCGCCTTCTTCTGAATGAATTTGAGGAAGCATATAAGCCGCTTGCAGGTGATGGAAGAGAGATCCATCTGTCCATGGCGACGGGCAAACTGGCCTATCCGTATCTGAAGGAGATGCTGGAACGGCTGAAGGCGAAGTACCCGAATCTGAATGTGAATCTGTTTGAGATCCGCAATGATTTCTTCGGGGAGCGGATCACCGTTGCAGGACTGATCACCGGACAGGATCTGATCGCACAGCTTAAGGGGCAGGATCTGGGAGATGCGCTTCTTCTCCCGTGCAGTATGCTGCGGAGCGGAGAGGAAGTATTTCTGGATGATGTGACCGTGACGGAATTATCGGATGCTTTACAAGTTCCGATAGATATTGTAAAATCAAGCGGTCAGGATTTTATAGAAGCAGTATTACAGCAAACGAAAGGGGCAAGATTATGAGTAAACCTGTAGTTGCCATTGTGGGGCGTCCGAATGTGGGAAAATCAACGCTGTTCAACGCATTGGCAGGAGAGAAGATAGCAATTGTGAAAGATACGCCGGGGGTGACCCGGGATCGTATTTACGCCGAGGTAAACTGGCTGGATAAAGATTTTACACTGATTGATACGGGAGGTATTGAACCGGAGAGCAGGGATGTGATCCTTGCCCAGATGCGGGAACAGGCGCAGATTGCGATCGACACGGCAGACGTGATCCTGTTCATGACTGATGTGAAGCAGGGATTGGTAGATGCGGATTCGAAGGTGGCAGACATGCTCAGACGGTCGCACAAGCCGGTGATCCTCGTTGTGAATAAAGTAGATAATTTCCAGAAAATGATGCCGGATGTTTATGAATTCTATAATCTGGGCATCGGTGATCCAATGCCGATTTCAGCGGCAGAGCGGATCGGAATCGGGGATATGCTGGACAAGGTACTGGAGCATTTCCCGGAAAGAAGCGGGACAGAAGAGGAGGACGAGCGTCCGAGAATCGCGATCGTAGGAAAGCCGAACGTTGGGAAATCTTCCATTATCAATAAGCTGATCGGGGAAGACCGGGTGATCGTATCGGATATTGCAGGAACGACGCGAGATGCCATCGATACGGATATTGTGCATAACGGAAGAGAATATGTTTTTATCGACACCGCCGGACTTCGCAGAAAGAATAAGATCAAGGAAGAGCTGGAGCGCTACAGTATCATTCGTACTGTGACTGCGGTAGAGAGGGCGGATGTGGTCCTCATTGTGATCGATGCGGTGGAAGGTGTGACTGAACAGGATGCAAAGATTGCAGGAATCGCACATGACCGTGGTAAGGGGGTTATCATTGTAGTAAATAAATGGGATGCCATTGAGAAAAATGACAAGACCGTGAAGGAATATGAGCAGAAGATCCGTATGGTTCTCTCCTTCATGCCTTATGCAGAAATCATGTATGTCTCAGCCAAAACGGGACAGAGACTTCCGAAACTGTTTGATATGATCGATATGGTCATCGAAAATCAGACACTCCGTATTGCAACCGGTGTTCTGAATGAGATCATGACTGAGGCCGTTGCGCTTCAGCAGCCCCCGTCAGATAAAGGAAAACGACTGAAACTGTATTACATTACCCAGGTCGCTGTAAAGCCGCCGACATTTGTCATCTTTGTAAATGATAAAGAACTGATGCATTTTTCGTATACACGTTATTTGGAAAACAGAATTCGCGAGGCCTTCGGCTTCAAGGGAACTTCGCTGAAATTCTTTATACGTGAGAGAAAGGAGAAGGATCAGTAGGATGGAACGGCTTATTTGTTTGGGAATAGGATATGTGTTTGGATTGTTTCAGACTGGATATATTTACGGGAGAATGCATGGAATGGATATCCGCAAGCATGGAAGCGGAAATGCGGGTTCCACCAATGCACTCAGAACAATGGGTGTTAAGGCAGGCGCGATCACTCTTTTGGGGGATTGTTTTAAATGTGTGATTGCTGTGCTGGTAGTCCGGGGAATCTTCGCAAGCCGGTGTCCGGAAATCCTGCCGCTCCTTTCACTGTATGCCGGATTCGGAGCAGTACTTGGGCACAACTATCCGTTTTATCTCGGATTTAAGGGAGGAAAGGGAATTGCGGCTACGGCTGGTATGATCCTTGCGACGGATCTTAGAATGGCTGCGGTATGTCTTGTGGTTTTTGTGGTGATCGTAGCGGTTACAAGATATGTTTCTTTAGGGTCACTTGTAGTTACGGTACTGTTTCTGGCAGGACTTGTGATCTGTGGACAGATAGGGGAGTTTGGAATGGCGCAGAACTATCTTTTTGAAATGTATGGGGTAGGGCTGTTGTTTACACTATCAGCTTTCTTCCAGCACAGAGCGAATATTAAGAGACTTCGGGAAGGAACAGAGAATAAAATCGGCCTGAAGAAGAAAGAAGCATAGAAAAAGATAAGGAGAATGACAATGAAGAAGATTGGAATTATGGGTGCAGGAAGCTGGGGGACTGCTCTGGCAATTTTACTTTCAAATAATGGACATGATGTGACGGTCTGGTCGATCGACAAAAATGAGGTTGAGATGTTGTCCGAAAAAAGAGAACATACATCCAAACTTCCGGGAGTTGTGATTCCGGATCATATCGTGTTTACCAATGACATTCAGGATGGAATTCTGGAGAAAGATGTAGTCGTGCTGGCGGTGCCGTCACCGTTTACCAGAAGTACAGCGCGTTCTATGAAACCATTTGTGAAGGAAGGACAGATTCTTGTTAATGTAGCGAAAGGAATCGAAGAGAGCACACTTATGACCTTAAGTGAGCAGATTGAAGAAGAAATACCACAGGCAAATGTAGCGGTACTTTCAGGCCCGAGTCATGCAGAAGAAGTTGGACGCAAACTTCCGACGACGGTAGTTGTGGGCGCAAAGAAAAGAGAGACTGCCGAATATCTGCAGAGCATTTTCATGAGCGAAGTGTTCCGCGTTTATACCAGCCCGGACATTCTGGGCATTGAGCTGGGCGGTTCGCTGAAAAATGTCATCGCTCTGGCAGCCGGAATTGCGGACGGTCTCGGCTATGGCGATAATACAAAAGCAGCCCTGATCACGCGTGGAATCGCAGAGATCTCACGGCTTGGAGTGAAAATGGGCGGTAAGATTGAATCATTTACCGGTCTGACCGGAATCGGAGATTTGATCGTGACCTGCGCCAGTGTACACAGTCGCAATCGAAAGGCTGGCTATCTGATCGGGCAGGGCAAGACCATGCAGGAAGCGATGGATGAAGTGCAGATGGTTGTAGAAGGCGTTTATTCTGCGAAGGCAGCGAAGAAACTTGCAGAGAAATATGAGGTCTCCATGCCGATTGTAGAGGAAGTGAACCGCATCTTGTTTGAGGGAAAGAAAGCAGAAGAAGCGGTACGGGAACTGATGCTGCGTGATGGAAGAATCGAACATCCGGCACTTCCATGGGAAGAATAGAAAAAACGATACTTTAGGAGGCGTATGTTTACGAAAGACAGAAGCAGGGAAGAGGATGAGAGAGTACGCGGGGAGATCGTGAGAGTCAAACCGGATTATAGAGCGGGACTTACAGAGGAACAGGTAAGAACACGTGTGGAAAATGGATGGACGAACGAGGAAGTGGCGCCGCCAGCATTGACGACAAAAGAGATTATTCATAAAAATGTATTTACGTATTTTAACTTGATTTTTCTGGTGTTGGCGATCCTTCTTTGTATTGTCGGATCGTTCCGTAATCTGACATTTCTTCCGGTCATTATCGCAAATACAATGATCGGAATCATTCAGGAGATCCGTGCAAAAAGGGTCCTTGAAAAGCTGAACATGCTAAATGCTCCGCATGCGGAGGTGGTACGGGACGGAAATGTGCGGAAAATTGATGCGATTGATCTTGTAATCGATGACATCGTCATTTTCGGCGCGGGCAACCAGATCTGTGCGGACGCAGTGGTGGAAGAGGGAGAAGTCAGGGTCAATGAATCCCTTCTTACCGGAGAATCGGACGAGATTACCAAGCGTCGGGGAGACACGCTGCTTTCAGGAAGTTTCATTGTATCCGGAAAATGCCATGCCAGACTGACCAGTGTGGGAGAAGATTCTTATATTTCCAGGCTGACTCTGGAAGCCGGAGCCATGCCGGAAGGGGAACAGTCTGAGATGATGCGTTCTCTCGACCGGCTGGTTAAAGTTGTGGGAATCGCTCTGATCCCGATCGGGATCGTGCTTTTTGTTCAGGGCTTCTTCTTTAACGGGGAGAGTTTCCGGGAAAGCATTGTATCGATGGTTGCAGCCGTGATTGGAATGATTCCGGAAGGTCTGTATCTTCTTGCAAGTGTGGCAATGGTTGTGAGTGCCATGCGGCTTGCAAAGAAACGAGTACTGCTTCATGATATGAAGAGTATCGAGACTCTTGCCAGGGTCGATGTGCTTTGTGTGGATAAGACCGGAACAATCACGGAAAACAGCATGTGTGTGAATAAGGTCGTGAGAGCGAAGGGGTATGAGGAAGAAACTATGCCGCCGCTTGAAGAGATGATCGGGGATTTTGTGAAAGAGATGGAGGCAGACAACGCCACCATGGCTGCTCTGAAAGAATTCTTTAAAGAGAATTCCGGGAAGAAACCGGACAAAGTCATCCCGTTTTCTTCCACTGTGAAGTATAGTGGTGTCATTTACGGAGAAGATGCCTATGTGCTCGGAGCACCTGAATTCGTTCTGAGAAAGATGTTTTCAGAACATCAGGATAAGATTAATCAATTTGCAGAAAAAGGCTACCGGGTTCTTGTTTTTGCAAAATATGATGGAATTCCGGATGGAAAAGCGTTGACCGGAGAGGCAAATCCGCTGGGATATATTCTGCTTCTGAATAAAGTCCGCAAAGAGGCGCCTTCAACGTTTGCATTTTTTGAACAGCAGGGTGTTGAGATCAAAGTGATTTCCGGTGATAATCCACTGACCGTCTCTGAGACAGCAAAGCAGGCAGGAATTCGGAACGCAGAGCGCTATATTGATGCACGGGAACTAAAGACTGAGGAAGAACTGGAAGAAGCTGCCCGGAATTATACCGTATTCGGAAGAGTTGTGCCGGAACAGAAACGCCAGCTTGTGCATGCGTTGAAACGTCAGGGACGTACGGTCGCGATGACCGGGGACGGTGTCAATGACGTACTGGCACTGAAAGATGCGGACTGTTCAGTTGCGATGGCTTCCGGAAGTGATGCGGCGGCACAGGCTTCCCAGGTTGTTCTTCTGGAATCTGATTTTTCCAAAATGCCGGAAGTTGTACTGGAAGGGCGTAGAGTCGTCAATAATATTCAGAGATCGGCCAGTCTGTTTCTGGTGAAGAATATTTTTTCTTTCCTCTTATCGCTGTTCTCTCTGGCTTTCATGATTACGTATCCGCTGGAACCGTCACAGGTTTCGCTGATCACGATGTACACCATTGGTATCCCTGCATTTTTCCTGGCACTTCAGCCGAACAAGGATATCATACGGGGACATTTCCTGACGAATGTGGTTCTGAAGGCACTTCCTGCCGGACTTACGGATGTGATCGCGGTCGGTGCACTGGTCGTGTTCGGGCAGACATTCGATGTTCCTGCATCGGATATTTCTACAGCAGCGACGATGCTGCTGGCAATTGTCGGATTTATGATTCTTTACCGGATCTGTCAGCCGATGAATCTTTTCAGAAGGGTGATCTGGATAGGATGTGTCGTCGGAATGATCGGCTGCAGCATTTTCCTTCCTGATTTATTCGCAATCACGGGAATGTCTACGAAATGTATCATGCTGTTTGTAGTCTTCTCCATTGCGACAGAACCGGTGCTGCGCTATCTCACACGGTTTGTGGAGTGGATCAGAGAAGGCTATATCCGGCTGTTTAAGAATCCGGAGAAAAAGAGGGTGTAATGAATCAGACATTTTTGATTTTGACAATATTGGGAATGGTGTTTTTTGGATCAATATATGGAGGCCTGAAAGGAAAAATCGGCAATGGGGTGCTGGTATTCAAAGCGCTTGCCACTCTGATGCCGGTCCTGGCGGCCTTTGCAGGAGTGCGTGCAAATAACAGTATGTCTGGCTGGCTGATGGTCGGGGGAGCAGTTCTTTGCATGGTGGCAGACGTGCTGCTTGAGCTGGTCCTTTTGGCAGGCGTGGCTGTGTTTGCATTAGCTCACCTTTTATTCATTGCAGGATATGCATGCCGTTATGGGATGGAATGGTATACGCTTATTCTTTTTGCTACAGGATATTTGATATTTTTTGTTGGACTTGGAAAGTATCTACCTGAAGCAAAGAAGATGAACCGGAAGAAAATGGTTCCCGATGCAGTTTATCTCACCGGCGCGGCCATATATCCTGCATTTCTCTGTGGAACAGCAGCTATGGCTTTGTCCGGGCTGATTAAAAGTGGATTTTCATTAAGTGCAATACCGGGGGCTATTGGTGGAGTATGTTTTATGATTTCCGATTATATTTTGGCCTGGAGGACATTTACGAAAAGAAAAGAGAGAAAATACAGTCTGATCCTGTTAATATTTTATTATAGTGCGGTGTATTTGCTGGTATGCTGATAAAGTTGTAAGGGGTGCGTTATGGATAGAAAGCAGATGACCAATATCGAAGTGAAGAGAAACAACGGAAACCGTGTGTACCGGTATATATGCAAAAATGGTATTGTATCGAATCCGGATATTTCTTATGCGACGAAGATGAGTTTTTGCCTATAAAATGGATTGCTCTTTTGTGCTCATGTACAGCATAATCTCAGAAAGCAGGGCATACACTGGTATCAGCCGGCAAAGGAGGATACCATATGAATACATTTGACTTATACAAGGACATTGAGACGAGGACAGGCGGGGAGATCTATATCGGAGTTGTGGGACCGGTCAGAACCGGAAAATCCACGTTTATCAAGCGGTTCATGGATGTGCTGGTACTTCCGGGAATGAAGGATGAACACATGAGAGCAAGAACGTTGGATGAACTTCCCCAGTCTGCATCCGGCAAGACGATCATGACGACCGAACCGAAATTTGTCCCGAAAGAAGCGGCTGTGGTCCGTCTGTCAGGGGATACCGATGTGAAGGTGAGACTGATCGATTGTGTCGGTTACATGGTGGAAGGAGCGGCAGGGCATATTGAAAATGGAGACGAGCGGCAGGTGAAAACGCCGTGGTTTGAGTATGAGATTCCATTTACCAAGGCGGCGGGAATCGGAACCAGAAAGGTAATCTGTGACCATTCCACGATAGGAATCGTGATCACGACCGACGGGAGCATCGGTGATATTCCAAGGGAGAATTACCGCCCGGCAGAGGAACAGACGATTCAAGAACTAAAGAGTCTGGGAAAACCGTTTATCGTTCTGGTAAACACCAGAAAGCCTTATAGCGAAGAGGCGAAGAAAGTCGCAAAGGAAATCGAAGAAACGCATAAGGTTACAGCGATGCCGGTGAACTGTGAACAGCTAAAAGAGGAAGACATCCATCATATTATGGAACAGATTCTGTTTGCATTTCCGGTTTCGGAAATTCAGTTTTTCATTCCCAAGTGGGTGGAAATGCTGCCACGAGATCACAAGATCAAGCAGGATATGCTGGAATATGTGCGCCAGGTCCTTAATCATGTCGATGAGATCCGGGATGCGCAGGATGCGGTCGTGACCCCGCAAAGTCCTTACATAACTGAGGCAAAGGTTGGAAAGATCTCCATGGACACCGGATGTGTCGCTGTGGAGATCCGGGTGGATGACGCGTATTATTATGAGACATTAAGTGAACTTACCGGAACCGCGATTACCAGTGAGTATGATCTGATCGGAACGATCAAGGAACTGTCGTCACTTCGAAAAGAGTATGAGAGTGTGAAGGATGCCATGGATTCTGTGAAATTAAAAGGCTATGGTGTGGTAAGCCCCGGAAAAGAGGAAATCCATCTGGACGAACCTGTCGTCATCAAGCAGGGAAATAAGTTCGGTGTGAAAATTCATTCCGAGGCGCCGTCCATTCATATGATACGTGCCAATATCGAGACGGAAATTGCGCCGATCGTGGGGAGCGAGCAGCAGGCAGAGGATTTGAAGAACTATATCAAAGCAGCTGCCCAGTCACCGGAGGGAGTCTGGGGAACGAATATTTTCGGCAAATCCATCGAAGAGCTGGTCATGGACGGGATGCACGGAAAGATTGCGATGATCAACGATGAAAGTCAGGTGAAACTTCAGGATACCATGCAGAAAATTGTCAATGACAGCAATGGAGGGCTGGTCTGCATTATCATTTAACAGGAATATGTGGTTGCACAGATGATTTGGGGTATGTTATACTTTTAGATATCAAATATGCCGGTACCGTTTTTTACAGGTATCGGCTTTGACTGTACGTAAGGAGAAGAAAAGAGGAGAGTATAAATGAAAGCAGCAATTGTTTCAGTAGATACATTGATTTACCAGAAATTAAAAGAGGATGATTGTGCGCCGATCGTCAAAAGGATGCTGGGGCAGGTCAGCTTCCGGACGGAACTGATTCAGCCGGTTCCGAATGACAAAGAGGTGATCCGGAAGGTGCTTGCAAGGATCGCTGATGCGGAAATCGCCGATCTGGTATTGACTATCGGAGGAATCGGGTGCAGGGATGAAGACTGGACACCGGAGGCGACGAAGTCGATCCTGGACAAAGAAATACCGGGCATGGCAGAAGCGATGCGGCTGTATATGGAGAGAACGAGAAAGCGCGCCATGCTGACCAGGGGAGTTGCCGGAATCCGGAACCATACGTTGATCGTGAATCTTCCGGGAAGTCCGAAGATCATCAAGGAATGTCTGGAATACATTCTCCCGGAGATCGTTTATGCGACCGAAGTCGTACTGGGAGAACATGACGATATTAAGGAGTAGCAGATGAAAGTAAGGATATATACCGATGGCGCTGCAAGGGGGAATCCGGACGGACCGGGGGGATACGGGACGGTTCTGGAATATGTAGATACCAAAGGGCAGCTCCATGTAAAGGAATTGTCGCAGGGATATGTGAAGACGACCAATAACCGGATGGAGCTGATGGCGGTGATCGCCGGACTGGAGACCCTGAACCGGCCATGTGAGGTCGAATTATATTCGGATTCTCAGTATGTGGTCAACGCATTCAACCAGCACTGGATCGAAGGATGGATCCGCAAAGGATGGAAGCGCGGCAAGAACGAACCGGTCAAGAATGTGGACCTCTGGAAACGCCTTCTGGAGGCGAAAAAGCCGCATCAGGTTCAGTTTATCTGGGTGAAAGGTCATGACGGCCATCCCCAGAATGAGCGGTGTGACCAGCTCGCGACGACAGCGGCCGACGGAAAGGATCTGATCGTTGACGAGGGACTTTAGACTTTACAAGATAGAAAAAATGTGTTAGAGTGTTTGAGGCAAGTAAGACAGACGTTCGCGGCTGCAGGTGCCGAAAGGCCGCAGGTGAGGAAAGTCCGGGCTTCACAGGGCAGGATGCCGGATAACGTCCGGTGGAGGTGACTCCAAGGAAAGTGCAACAGAAATAAACCGCCTGTCATATGACAGGTAAGGGTGGAAAGGCAGTGTAAGAGACTACCGCCCGTCTGGTAACAGAAGGGGCACATGTAAACCCCATCCGAAGCAAGACCGAATCAAAACGATGTGGCGGCCCGTCACGTTTTAGGTAGGTCGCTTGAACCTGCTGGCGACAGCAGGTCTGGATAGATGAACGTCCAACGACATAACCCGGCTTATCGTTTTGCTTGCCTGTTTATACTGAATTTTTATTTATGGTTTGTCATAGTTATGTATAATGTAGCGGAGAGGAAAGGTGGCTATTGTTAGTCACTTTTTTCTTTTATAAAGTAAATATAGGAGTATGATACTGGAGTGGAGTAAAATGTACGATATCGGAATATGTGATGATGGGTTTGAGATTTGTGGTTTTATTCAAAAGGTAATCAAGGAATATGCAGCAACTCATTTAATGAAAAAGAATTGGGAAAAGAATTAGAATTTGCAGATAGCATTGGATTCCTTCTGGAAAACCCTACTTTTCTGGACCGGTATTCTGGCTATGAGAACTTGAAGATGCTGGCATCTATTCGGAACCTGATTGGAGAAGAAGAAATTTATGCTATACTGCGAAAAGTTGGACTGGATGCAAAGGCGGAAAAGAAGAAATATCGTAAGTATTCCCTTGGGATGAAACCCGACAAAAAAGCTAATTGCAACAAAATAGTATAGGGAGAGGTATCACTCTTTTGAGTAATATCTCTCCCTATTAAAGGTTGTTTATTTTCCTTACGTTATTTTACAGAATTAATGTTTTCTCCTTTTCTGTCTGTCATATTTTTCTTCGCAGTATTTGCACCGGTACACTTCATTTTCCGGATCGGTCAGGACGAAGATATGATCCAGCTCCTGTTCGATGGAAGTGATACAGCGTGGATTCTTGCATTTGATCACATTTTTGATCTCTTTCGGAAGCGTCAGCGCCTTTTTGTCGACGATTTCTTCATTTTCAATGATATTGATCGTAATGTTGTGATCGATGAATCCGAGGATATCCAGGTCGATGATGTCGATCGGACATTCGATTTTGATGATGTCCTTCTTACCCATCTTGTTGCTCTTGGCGTTCTTGATGATAGCTACACAGCAGTCCAGCTTATCCAGCTTCAGATATTTGTAAATATCCATGCTCTTTCCGGCTTCAATGTGATCAAGAACAAAACCTTCCGAAATCTTACCGATATTCAATGTATTCTTTACCATAGTCAGTTACCTCCTAATCCACATGGATATCAAGCAGTGTCAGAATGAGGGCCATTCGGATATAGACACCATACTGTACCTGCTTGAAATAAGCAGCTCTTGGATCCTCATCTACTTCGACAGAGATCTCATTTACCCTTGGAAGCGGATGAAGCACCAGCATATCCGGCGGTGCGAGTTCCATTTTGGCTTTGTCGAGAATATAGAAATCCTTCATACGGACATAATCTTCTTCGTTAAAGAAACGCTCTTTCTGTACACGTGTCATATAGAGAAGATCGAGGTCAGGAAGCGCCTCTTCAAGACGAACTACCTCAGTATATGGAATGTTCTGTTTATCCAGAACGTCATGTCTTACATAATCCGGAAGACGAAGTTCTTCTGGTGAAATCAGTACAAATTCAATATCATCGTAGCGGGCAAGGGCATTGATAAGAGAATGAACGGTACGGCCGAATTTTAAGTCACCACAGAGACCGATTTTCAAGTGGTTCAATCGTCCTTTCAGAGAACGGATCGTAAGCAGGTCGGTTAAAGTCTGGGTCGGATGCTGATGTCCGCCGTCACCTGCGTTGATGACAGGAATGGTAGCATGCTGGCAGGCAACCATCGGAGCCCCCTCCTTCGGATGCCGGATCGCACAAATATCAGCGTAGCAGGAAATCATGCGGATCGTGTCAGAAACACTTTCGCCTTTTGCAGCAGAACTGGATGCTGCTGAAGAAAATCCCATGATGCTGCCCCCAAGATTCAGCATTGCAGCTTCATGGCTGAGGCGGGTACGGGTGCTTGGTTCATAGAATAAAGTAGCAAGCTTTTTGCCGTCGCATGCATGTGCGTATTTCTTTGGATTTGCCTCGATGTCGTTCGCGAGATCCATGAGTTTGTCAAGTTCTTCGACAGAAAAATCTAATGGACTCATTAAATGTCTCATGTAGGAAACCTCCTTTATTTTTGCCAGAATGACGACAGGTCTTCTGGAATTAATCTTTATTCTTCACTATCATATAATAAAACAGACCACATTTCAATAAGGATTTTATCTTTTGGTTTTCCGGCAGTTCGCTCTGATTTGGATATTCAGCCAAAGGAAGAGGAATAAAGAACTGGATTTTATAAAAAAAATAGTATATAATGTCCACGCAGGCAATGAATGCCGAAAGAACGAGCGAATGATAGAAGAAAGAACGTACAGATAAGGAGAGAATCCATTATGGAAACATTACTGGAGATGAGGCAGAAACTGGATGAGATCGATACCCAGATTACGGAGCTCTACGAGAAACGTATGGAAATATGCGGACAAGTGGCGGATTATAAGATAAAAAATGGAAAAAAGGTACTGGACCGCACACGCGAGAATGAGAAGCTGGCGTCCGTATCTGCAATGGCGACGAATGATTTTAATAAAAAGGGAATCAGAGAACTGTTTGAGCAGCTGATGTCCATGAGCCGGAAACTCCAGTATCAGAAGTTGTCCCAGGAAGGCGTCCTTGGAAGACTTCCTTTTATTGAACTGGATGAGCTGAATGTGGAAGGGGCCCGTGTGGTGTTTCAGGGCGTTGAGGGCGCCTATAGTCAGGCTGCCATGGAGAAATTCTTCGGATCAGGTCAGAAGAATTTCCATGTGCCGACGTTCCGGGATGCAATGGTAGCGATCGAAGAAGGAACGGCGGATTATGCGGTGCTCCCGATTGAAAATTCGACAGCAGGCGCGGTGGATCAGGTCTATGATCTCCTGGTAGAATTTGAAAATTATATTGTCGGTGAAGTCATCCTTCCGGTCCGCCATCAGCTTGCCGGTCTTCCGGGTGTGAAGATTTCCCAGATCAAGAGAGTATATTCCCATCCGCAGGGACTGATGCAGAGCGCCAGATTCCTGGATAATTACGGGGACTGGGAGCAGATCAGTGTCGCGAATACGGCGGTTGCGGCGAAGAAGGTGCTGGAGGAGAAGAATCCGGAGCAGGCGGCTGTGTGCAGTGAATATGCGGCAAAGCTTTACGGCCTGGAGATCCTGGAGCAGGACATCAATGCAGAATCCGATAATTCGACGAGATTTATTGTCATTACGAACCAGAAGGTATTTTTGAAACATGCCTCAAAAATCAGCATCTGCATGGAAGTTCCGCACGAAAGCGGATCCTTGTATCACCTGCTTTCACATTTTATTTACAACGACTTGAATATGACCAAGATTGAATCACGCCCGATCGAAGGAAGAAGCTTTGAATACCGCTTCTTCGTTGATTTTGAGGGAAATCTTGCGGACGCGGCCGTCAAAAATGCGATCCGCGGTTTGAGAGAAGAGGCGCTGAATCTGAAAATTCTCGGCAATTACTAGATTCAGAACAGACATATGCTTTGACATTTGCAATGGGAAAGGACAAATGAAATGAGAACGAACGAACTGGTATTATATCGCTATATGGAACATGAAGATCTGCTGCGTGATATGACATTTTTGATCGAAAATGCAGATAATGAGTATTATAATAAAGAAGATCTGAAGGGACTTTTATATGAATGCCTGAATGAAATGATCGAACTGGCGAGCTGTTACGGATTTGAAGGAAATCTGTGGCATAATTTTCTCACTTTACTGCTGGCAAACAGTGAGAATGCGTACAGTACTGCATGCGAGATCGTAGGTGAGATCGAAGGGAGTGTCAATGAGGCAGCACTTCATGATTTTGAAATTTTCAAAGAATTGTTTGATTATGACCTTCACCGGATGGAGAAGGAGATTGGGACTACCTGTATTTACATGATCGAGGATTATCATCACACAAACGGGCACGGAAAAGTCTTTAATAAGAGGATCCGCGACCGCATCTGCGATCTTGCAGGGGCACTTGGACAGGCAGGATCCGCGGAAGAATTCAAGCGGATCATCACCGGATTTTACAAAGAATTCGGAGTGGGCAAGCTTGGACTTCATAAGGCGTTCCGCGTGGAGCACGATGAAGACGGTGTGCAGATCGTGCCGATCACTAACATCGCCCATGTTCATCTGGACGATCTGGTGGGATACGACATGGCAAAGCAGAAGCTCATCGACAATACGGAGGCATTTGTAAGCGGAAGACGCGCGAACAACTGTCTGCTGTTCGGAGATGCAGGGACAGGAAAATCCTCTTCGATCAAGGCAATCCTAAACCAGTATTATGACAGGGGACTGAGAATGATTGAGGTTTATAAACATCAGTTCCAGGATCTGAATGATGTGATCGCGCAGATCAAGAACCGCAATTACAAATTTATCATCTATATGGATGATCTCTCTTTCGAAGAATTTGAAATTGAGTATAAATATTTGAAAGCAGTGATCGAGGGCGGACTGGAAAAGAAGCCGGACAATATTCTGATCTATGCGACCTCCAACCGCAGACACCTGATCCGTGAGACTTTCAAGGATAAGGCAGACCGCGATGAAGAACTGCACACCAACGATACGGTGCAGGAAAAACTCTCACTGGTGGCAAGATTTGGTGTTACCATTTATTTTGGAAAGCCGGATAAGAAAGAATTCCAGAAAATTGTCAAAACACTGGCGGAACGAAACGGGCTTACGATGCCGGAAGATCAGCTCCTGTTGGAAGCAAATAAATGGGAACTGAATCACGGTGGCCTGAGCGGAAGAACGGCGCAGCAGTTCATCGATTATCTGCTTGGTAAGAATTAGGAGTACTTGCGCTTTCGGACAGGACTTGTTATACTAATATGATACTGGAATTATAAAAATCGGATCAAGGAGATCATGGTATGAAATGGAATAAATTCAGAATAGAGACAACGACGGAAGCGGAGGATCTTGTCAGCAGTATGCTCATGGATCTGGGAATCCAGGGCATTGAGATCGAAGATAATATTCCGATGAGTCAGAGAGAAAAAGAGCAGATGTTTGTGGATATTCTTCCGGAGACCGGCGTGGATGACGGAGTTGCCTATATCAGCTTCTATCTGGAAGAAGAGGATGACAAGGAAGCGGTACTTGCAAAGGTTCGCGCTGAACTTGAGGATATGCGTGTGTATATCGAGGTGGGAAGCGGATCGATTGAGGAGTCGCAGACGGAAGATGTGGACTGGGTCAATAACTGGAAGAAATATTTCCATCAGTTCTACGTAGATGATATTTTGATCATCCCGTCCTGGGAGAATGTGAAGCCTGAAGATGAGAATAAGATGATTGTACACATCGATCCGGGCACTGCGTTTGGCACCGGTATGCATGAGACCACGCAGCTCTGTATCCGGCAGATCCGCAAGTATACCACGGAGCATACACGGATTCTGGATGTGGGATGCGGCAGCGGTATTCTGGGGATGCTTGCATTGATGTTCGGAGCCGAATATTCCGTCGGAACCGATCTGGATCCGTGTGCCATCGATGCGACCCGTGGGAACATGCAGGTAAATGGGATCACCGAAGATCGCTATGAGGTGATGATCGGTAATATCATTGATGATAAAGCGGTGCAGGATAAAGTGGGTTATGAGAAATATGACATTGTTGCAGCCAATATCCTTGCGGATGTGCTGGTGCCGCTTACGCCGGTTATTGTGAATCAGTTAAAACCGGGCGGAATCTATATCACCAGCGGAATTATTGATGACAAAGAAGAAACGGTAGTGAATGCTGTGAAAGCAGCGGGGCTTGAGGTCCTTGAGGTGAACTATCAGGGAGAATGGGTTTCCGTAACTGCACGTAAGAATTAGATGGGATGAGTGAGTGATGCATCATTTTTTTGTGACACCTTCGCAGGTGGAAGAACCGTATATCTATGTGGTAGGGCAGGATGTCAATCACATGAAGAATGTCCTTCGGATGAAACCGGGCGAACAGGCCGGGATTAGTGATGGGAATAATCTCAAATACGTCTGTGAAGTGGTATCTTACGAGGAAGGAAGGGCTACACTTCGTATCCTGGAAAAAATGGAGGCGGATACAGAGCTTAGCAATGAATTGTATCTGTTTCAGGGACTTCCCAAGGGAGACAAGATGGAGCTGATCGTTCAGAAAGCGGTGGAACTCGGAGCGGTGAAGATCATTCCGGTCGCAACGAAGCGTTCTGTCGTGAAGCTGGATGAGAAGAAAGCTGCAAGAAAAGTGGAACGCTGGAACAGCATTGCCGAGAGCGCCGCAAAGCAGGCCGGTAGAAGCCGAATCCCGGAAGTGGAGATGCCGCTTTCGTACAGCGAGGCTCTTAAGAAGGCCGCAGAGCTGGATGTGGTGCTGATTCCGTATGAGCTTGCCAAAGGGATGGAGGAGACAAAACGGATCATTCGTTCCATCAAAAGAGGGCAGTCTGTTGGAATCTTTATCGGGCCGGAAGGTGGTTTTGAACAGGAGGAAGTGGAAGCAGCCATCCGCAGTGGTGCAAAAGAGATCACCCTTGGAAGGCGGATTCTGAGGACCGAGACAGCGGGACTAGCGATTCTTTCTGTGCTGATGTTTGAACTGGAAGAGCAGCAGTAGGATTTCATTCAGAAGAGACAGATGGCAGGAAAGCAGAACCGGCATAAGATATAGTGAGGAAGAAGTTAGGAGACGATAAAAATGGAAGTTTATCTGGATAATTCAGCTACGACCAGAGCATATGACAGTGTCAGGGATATCGTTGCGAAAACGATGTGTGAGGATTACGGCAATCCATCTTCCATGCATAAAAAAGGCGTGGAGGCGGAAAAATATGTCCGGGGCGCAAGGGAAACGCTGGCAAGGCTGATGAAAGTGCAGGAGAAGGAAATATTCTTTACATCCGGTGGAACAGAAAGTGACAATCTGGCACTGATCGGAGGCGCGCGTGCAAATCATCGCGCCGGAAAGCATCTGATCACGACGGCGATCGAGCATCCTGCTATTTTGAATACGATGAAATATCTGGAAGAAGAGGAAGGGTACCGGGTCACATACCTTCCGGTTGATATGTACGGGCGGGTGCGTTTGGATGCCTTGAAAGAAGCACTCTGTCCGGAGACGATCCTGGTATCAATCATGTATGTAAATAATGAAATCGGATCCGTACAACCGATCGCGGAAGCAGCAGGAATCGTGAAGTCCTATAACCGGAATATTCTGTTTCATGTGGATGCCGTGCAGGGCTTTGGAAAATACAGGATCTATCCGAAGAAAATGGGAATCGACATGTTCTCGGTAAGCGGACATAAGATTCACGGCCCGAAGGGGATCGGATTCCTCTATATCAATGAAAGGGCAAAAGTAAGACCGATCATTTTTGGAGGAGAACAGCAGAAGAATATGCGATCCGGTACGGAAAATGTTCCGGGTATTGCCGGAATCGCGCAGGCAGCAAAAGAGATTTATACGGGACTGGACGAAAAAGTGGCGCATATGAGGTGGCTGAAGCAGAAATTTATAGAAGGTGTCAGCCAGATCGAACATACAAAGGTTCATGGACTTACCGATGAGACGAGCGCACCGCATATCATCAGTGTGGGAATTGCAGGGATCCGGAGTGAGGTTCTGCTGCACACACTGGAGAGCAAAGGAATTTATGTATCATCCGGTTCTGCATGCTCATCGAATCACCCGTCTGTGAGCGGAGTGTTAAGAGGAATCGGTACAGGTAAAGAATATCTTGATTCCACAGTTCGCTTCAGTATGTCAGAATTTACAACGGAAGAAGAGATTGATTATACATTGCAGACATTATACAATTGTGTGCCGATGTTAAGAAAGTACACACGCCATTAGGAGGAAAGTATGAAGTTTCAGACTTATTTGATAAAATATGGAGAGATTGGAATCAAGGGAAAGAACCGGTATATGTTCGAAGACGCGTTGGTGCGTCAGGTAAAATTCGTTTTGAAAGATGTAGAAGGAGACTTCCACGTATACAAGTCACAGGCCCGTGTCTATGTGGACTGTGAAGGATACTATGATTCCGACGAAGTGACGGAAGCACTTCAGAGAGTGTTCGGAATTGTGGGAATCTGTCCGGTAGTCCGGGTATCTGACCGTGGATTTGATGAATTGAAAAAAGATGTGGTTGCATATATGGACGAAATGTATCCGGATAAAAATATCACATTTAAAGTCGAGTCCAGAAGAGCAAAGAAGACTTATCCGAAAAAATCGATGGAGATCAATTGTGACCTTGGAGAAGCGATTCTGGATGCTTTTCCGGAAATTCGCGTGGATGTTCACAAGCCGGACGTTCTTCTCCGAGTAGAAGTCCGCGAGGAAATCTATATTTATTCGGAAATTATTCCGGGACCGGGAGGCATGCCGGTCGGTACGAACGGCAAAGCCATGCTTCTCCTTTCAGGAGGAATTGACAGCCCGGTGGCAGGGTATATGATCTCCAAGAGAGGAGTCGGACTTGAGGCGACTTATTTCCATGCACCGCCGTATACCAGTGAGCGCGCAAAACAGAAGGTGGTCGATCTGGCGAAGCTTGTCTCAAAGTATACAGGACCGATCAAGCTTCATGTCGTGAATTTCACCGATATCCAGCTCTATATTTATGAGAAATGTCCGCATGACGAGCTTACTATTATTATGAGAAGATATATGATGCGGATCGCAGAGCATTTCGCAAAACAGGATGACTGTCTGGGACTGATTACAGGAGAGAGCATCGGGCAGGTGGCGAGTCAGACGATGCAGAGCCTTGCGGCTACAAATGATGTTTGCACTCTTCCGGTATATCGTCCGCTGATTGGTTTTGATAAGCAGGAAATCGTGGAAGTGGCAGAGAAGATCAACACCTATGAGACCTCGATCCTTCCGTATGAAGACTGCTGTACCATTTTTGTAGCAAAACATCCGGTAACAAAACCAAATGTGGAAGTGATCAGAAAATCGGAAGAAAAACTGGCGGAAAAGATTGATCAGCTTTTTGACGAAGCAATTCGTTCGGTAGAGACGATTATCGTAAAATAAAGGAAACAAAGCCTAAAAAATAAGATGAAGGCTCCGAGAAACCTTCATCTTATTTTTAACTAAATATTAAACTAAATATGGGTTCAGGATTTCAAGAATGTGATCGACTTCTTCACTGTCAGCGTGAATGTTGAGATCAATCGGTTTTGAAAGATCCAGACTAAAGATACCCATGATAGATTTAGCATCGATAACGTATCTTCCTGATACAAGATCAAAATCATAATCAAACTTTGTGATTTCATTTACGAAAGATTTTACTTTATCAATTGAGTTTAAAGAAATCTGTACTGTTTTCATGTGAAAGTTCCTCCTTGTTTTGAATTTATATAGATATATTATAGTTTGTATAGAGAATTGTCAAGGAATAAAATGCCAAAGAAAACGATATTTTTTTGTAAAATCTTATAGAATTTGAAGGTGGGAAATGTGATGAGAAAAGCAGCGTTACACAATTTGGGGTGTAAAGTAAATGCCTATGAGACGGAAGCAATGCAGGAACTTCTTGAGAAGAACGGATATCAGATTGTCCCGTTCCAGGATGAGGCGGATATTTATATCATTAATACCTGTTCGGTTACGAATATTGCAGACCGGAAATCCAGACAGATGATCCATCGTGCCAGAAAGCAGAATCCGGATGCGGTGATCGTGGCTGCGGGCTGTTATGTGCAGGCAAGGACCGATGCAGGGGAAAAGGATGAGAATATTGATATTGTCATTGGGAATAATAAGAAACAGGAGCTGATCGGGATCCTGGATGCCTATTTTGCACAAAAAGAGAAGCATCAGCAGATTGAAGTAATCGATATCAACCATACTGCAAAGTACGAAGAACTGTCCCTCACAAGGACGGCAGAGCATACAAGAGCCTATCTGAAAGTGCAGGATGGCTGTAATCAGTTTTGCACGTACTGCATTATCCCGTATGCACGGGGAAGAGTAAGGAGCAGAAAAAAGGAAGAGGTTGTGCGGGAGGTAGAGACACTGGCCGCAAACGGATATCGTGAGGTGGTGCTGACCGGAATTCATCTCAGCTCCTATGGTGTGGATCTTAAGGATGAAAATGGGAAGCAGCAGGAAGACCTGCTCTCACTGATTCGGGCGGTCCATGAAGTGGAAGGTATTGTAAGGATCCGGCTCGGATCTCTGGAACCGCGGATCATCACAGAAGAATTTGCGTCTGAACTGTCGAAACTCAAGAAGATCTGCCCGCATTTTCATCTGTCGCTCCAGAGCGGATGCAATGCGACGCTGAAGCGGATGAACCGCCGGTATAGTGCGGAGGAATACTATGAGAAATGCAGGATCCTTCGGAAATATTTTGATAATCCGGCTCTTACTACCGATGTGATTACCGGATTCCCGGGAGAGACAGAAGAAGAATTTGAGGAATCCAGACGTTTTGTGGATAAGGTGGATTTTTATGAAACGCATATATTTAAGTATTCGAAACGCCGTGGGACAAAAGCAGCGGAGATGAAAGGCCAGATTACAGAGCAGGAGAAGGCCGGAAGAAGTGCTATTTTGCAGGAAATGAATGAAAGAAAACAGGCAGAGTATGAAAAGCAGTGGGTTGGTAAGGAAGTAGAAGTCCTTTTTGAAGAGGTGACTGAAAAAGAAGGACGGAAGATGGTGACCGGACATACCAGGGAATATCTCAGGATTTCTGTGCCTTGTACCGAAGACGGAGAGGAAAGCTGGACTAATCAGATAAAGAAAATTAAAATTGTGGATATTTCACAAATTACTCATTGAATTTTATTACAGATTATATTAGAATGGGTATTGAAGTATTGGAGGTCGTAAGATGAAGAATTTATCGAATACACAATTTTTTCAGGTGGAGGCCGGACCACAGATTCAGGCAAAAGATATCCTTGAGATTGTATATAATGCTTTAGTGGAGAAAGGATATAATCCAGTGAATCAGATCGTAGGATACATTATGTCAGGTGATCCTACATACATCACCAGCTACAATGGTGCAAGAAGCCTTGTGATGAAGGTGGAACGGGATGAGATCGTAGAAGAACTGCTGAAGGCATATATTAAGAACGAGTTATAGGATGATTCAGATTATGCGGATTATGGGATTGGATTACGGTACGAAGACTGTGGGAGTGGCGGTAAGTGACCCGCTGGGGATTACAGCCCAGGCCGTAGAGACGATTGTGCGCAAGTCGGAGAACAAGCTCAGACAGACACTGGCAAGAATTGAAGCACTTGCAAAAGAATATGAAGTAGAGAAGTTTGTGCTTGGTCTGCCAAAACATATGAACAATGATATCGGAGAACGGGCAGAGAAAGCGTTGGAATTTGGTGAGATGCTTCGTCGGCGGACCGGCCTTGAGGTCGTGATGTGGGACGAGCGTCTGACCACGGCATCAGCAGAGCGGACGTTAATTGAAACAGGGATAAGAAGAGAGAACCGCAAGCAGTACGTGGATCAGATTGCGGCTGTTTTTATATTGCAGGGATTTTTGGATTCGCTTGCGATGAAGCAGAACCCGGACGAGGGAGACGAATTGTATGAGTAGTGAAAAACTGGTTTTTACTTATGAAGATAGTGGAGAACAGGTAGAATTTTATATTCTTGAGCAGACGAAGCTGAATGGGAATACGTATCTTCTGGTTGCAGATTCTGAGGAGGACGACGCGGAATGTCTCATCCTTAAGGACACCAGTGCGCCTGAAGATGAGGAAAGTCTCTACGAGATCACAGAAGATGAAGTGGAACTCGAGGCTGTATTGAAAGTGTTTGAAGAATTACTGGAAGATGTGGATATCGAGATGTAGCAGCACACCGCGCGCCGGGAACCGGGGCGTAGACTCTTTATTTTACGATATGGATGTACGGACGATACATAAAAATATATGGAGGTGTGACGTTGAAACGAACGAACAATTCTAAATTGAAAATCATTCCGCTGGGAGGTCTGGAAAAAATCGGAATGAACATTACTGCCTTTGAATATGAAGACAGTATTATTGTTGTGGATTGCGGTCTTTCATTTCCGGAAGATGATATGCTGGGAATCGACCTGGTAATTCCGGATATTTCTTATCTTAAGAATAATGTTGAAAAATTAAAAGGCTTTGTAATCACCCATGGGCATGAAGACCATATTGGAGCTCTTTCTTATGTGCTTAAGGAGATTAATCTCCCGATTTATACTACGAAGCTGACCATGGGAATCATTGAGAAAAAGCTGGCAGAGCATAATCTGCTTCGCTCCACCAGAAGAAAAGTGGTGCGCCACGGACAGTCTATCAATCTTGGGCAGTTCCGTATTGAATTTATCAAGACAAATCACAGTATTCAGGATGCATCTGCACTTGCCATTTATTCACCGGCAGGTATTGTGGTGCATACGGGAGACTTTAAAGTGGACTACACCCCGGTATTTGGCGACGCGATCGATCTTCAGCGGTTTGCGGAGATCGGAAAGAAGGGAGTACTAGCCCTCATGTCGGACAGTACCAATGCAGAACGACCGGGATTTACCCAGTCTGAACGTACTGTGGGAGCAACATTCGACCGTATTTTTGCGGAGCATACGAACAGCCGTATCATCATTGCGACCTTTGCGTCGAATGTGGATCGTGTTCAGCAGATTATCAATTCTTCCTACAAATTTGGAAGAAAAGTTGTGGTTGAAGGACGCAGCATGGTCAATATCATTTCCGTAGCGTCTGAACTTGGATATCTGAATGTACCGGACAACACGCTGATCGAGGTGGATCAGCTCCGGAATTATCCGCCGGAGAAGACGACGATCATCACAACCGGAAGCCAGGGAGAATCCATGGCGGCACTGTCCAGAATGTCGGCGGATATTCATAAGAAGATTACCATTATGCCGGGCGATACGATCATTTTCAGTTCGAATCCGATCCCGGGAAATGAAAAAGCGGTTTCCCATGTGATCAATGAACTCTCTGCCAAAGGGGCAGACGTTATTTTCCAGGATGCACATGTTTCCGGTCATGCGTGTCAGGAGGAATTGAAGCTGATCTATTCCCTTGTGAAACCGAAATATGCCATTCCGGTGCATGGAGAATACCGGCATTTGAAAGCGAATGCGAATCTTGCAAAATCTCTGGGAATTCCGAAAGAGAATGTATTTATCCTGAAGTCGGGCGATGTGCTTGCTCTGGATGAGAACAGCGCCGAGATCGTAGAT
This sequence comes from Bariatricus sp. HCP28S3_F11, assembly GCF_052065395.1. Lineage (NCBI taxonomy): Bacteria > Bacillati > Bacillota > Clostridia > Lachnospirales > Lachnospiraceae > Bariatricus > Bariatricus sp. HCP28S3_F11. The sequence goes on from NZ_JBQHUC010000001.1 coordinate 86,815, forward strand.
AAAGTTCATACAGGAGAGATTCTTGTGGATGGTCTTGGTGTAGGCGATGTCGGTAATATTGTTTTAAGGGATCGTCAGCATCTGGCGGAGGACGGTATTCTGATCGTTGTTCTCACTCTGGAAAAAGGTACCAATCAGCTCCTGGCAGGTCCGGATATCGTTTCCCGCGGCTTTGTCTATGTGCGTGAATCGGAAGGCCTGATGGAAGAGGCGAGATGTGTGCTTACGGATGCGGTGGAGCGGTGCCTGATGAGCCGCCACGCGGACTGGAGCAAGATCAAGCTTGTGATCCGCGATACGATGAATGATTTTATCTGGAAGAGAACGAAGAGAAAACCGATGATCCTACCGATCATTATGGATGTATAGAAGGATTCATGTGCCCCGCAGGTGTTGCGGGGCATCTGTATGAATGCGTATACAGCTGTATGGACAGGATATCGGTGATGTGCAATACAGGAAGTGAGGAACCACATGATAGTTGAAGAACGTCTGGTGACATACTTACATTCTCTGGAACAGGAGAACAGCGAGATTCTGGAAGAGATCGAACAGGAGGCTTTGCGAGATAGTGTGCCGATCATACGCAAGGAGATGCAGAGTTTTCTGAAGGTGCTCCTTGCGATCAAACGTCCCACGAGGATCCTGGAAGTGGGAACAGCGGTCGGCTTCTCGGCGCTGCTGATGAGCGAATATGCTCCTGAAGAATGTACAATTACTACGATAGAAAATTATGAGAAAAGAATTCCCATTGCCCGGGAGAATTTCAAAAGAGCGGGGAAGGAACAGAAGATCACTCTGATCGAGGGAGATGCCATGGAAGTGCTGACAGAGCTGAGTGGGCCATATGATTTTATTTTTATGGATGCCGCGAAGGGGCAGTATATTGCATATCTCCCGGAAGTGCTCCGAATTCTGGAGCCGGATGGCGTTCTGGTTTCAGACAATGTGCTCCAGGACGGGAATATCATTGAGTCCCGTTTCGCGGTGGAAAGACGGGATCGCACGATACACAGCAGAATGCGGGAGTATTTGTATACGCTGAAGCATCACCCGGACCTGGAGACTTCGATCATCCCGCTCGGGGACGGAACGGCAGTCAGCGTGAAAAGAAATAAAGAGAGGTAGAAGCAGATGGCACGACATCCTGAATTATTGATTCCGGCAAGCAGCCTGGAAGTTTTAAAAACAGCAGTTATTTTCGGTGCAGACGCCGTTTATATCGGCGGAGAAGCATTCGGACTTCGTGCAAAAGCGAAGAATTTCTCCATGGATGAAATGAGAGAAGGAATCGCTTTCGCTCATGAACATGGCGTGAAAGTGTATGTAACGGCAAATATTCTGGCTCATAATTATGATCTGGATGGTGTGCGTGCTTATTTTGAGGAGCTTCGGGACATCAGGCCGGATGCACTGATCATTGCCGATCCGGGAGTATTTGAGATCGCAAAAGAGGTATGCCCGGAGATTGAACGCCACATCAGCACGCAGGCAAATAATACGAATTACGGAACCTATCTGTTCTGGCACAAGCAGGGGGCAAGCCGTGTGGTTTCAGCCCGGGAACTGTCGCTTCGGGAGATCAAAGAGATCCGAAGTCATATTCCGGATGATCTTGAGATCGAGACCTTTGTGCACGGAGCGATGTGTATTTCCTATTCCGGAAGATGCCTGCTCAGTAATTATTTTACCGGGCGTGACGCCAACCACGGTGCCTGTACGCACCCGTGCAGATGGAAATATGCGGTCGTGGAGGAGACAAGGCCGGGAGAGTATCTGCCGGTATACGAGAACGAGCGGGGAACTTATATTTTTAATTCTAAGGATCTTTGCATGATCGAGCATATACCGGAACTGATCGATGCGGGAATTGACAGCTTCAAGATCGAGGGACGAATGAAGACGGCTCTCTATGTGGCGACAGTGGCAAGGACTTACCGTAAGGCGATCGATGATTACCAGAAAGATCCGGAGCTTTACCGGAAAAACATGCCCTGGTATCTGGAACAGATCGTGGGATGCACATACAGACAGTTTACGACAGGCTTCTTCTTCGGTAAACCCGGGGATGAATCACAGATTTATGACAGTAACACCTATCTGCGCGATTACACGTATCTTGGAATGGCAGGGGAAGTACGTGACGGCATGGTACGGATCGAACAGAGAAATAAGTTCAGTGTTGGAGAAGAGATTGAAATCATGAAGCCGGATGGAAGGAATCTGGAAGTGACCGTAGAGCGTATTGTAAATGAAGAAGGAGTGGAGCAGGAAAGTGCACCGCATCCGAAACAGGTATTGTATGTCAAGCTGACCGGTGATGCCGAACCATATGATATTTTAAGGCGAAAAGAAATGGAAATGAATGGGGAAGCATAAGAGAAGCTATGTATCAGGAGGACTTCGGTCCTCCTTTTTGTATCTGAATATAATCAGAAATAAGGACGGAGTTTTTCAATTGCGCCCTTCTCAATACGGGAAACGTAAGAACGCGAAATACCGAGCCGTTCAGCAATCTCACGCTGGGTGTATTCTTCATGATTGTATAGACCATATCGCATCTTCAGAACCAGCTGTTCCCGGGAAGTGAGAGCGGATTCCAGTTTACTGTAGAGAAGCTGAATGTCATTTTTTTCCGAAATCCGTGAGCATGCATCTTCTTCTCTGGATTCCAGAATGTCATAGATCCGGATCTCGTTGCCTTCACGATCCGTGCCCACTGGTTCGTAAAGAGAAATTTCACGATTGGTCTTGCGCTTGCTACGAAGCAGCATCAGGATCTCGTTTTGGATACATCTGCAGGCATAAGTGGCCAGCCGTGCGTTTTTTTGAGGATTAAATGTTGATACGGCCTTGATAAGGCCGATCGTCCCAACTGAGATCAAATCCTCCGGATCATCTTCCAGATATTGATATTTTTTCATGACATGCGCAACAAGACGAAGATTCCGTTCAATCAGAATGTGCCGGGCCTTTTGGTCACCTTCTGCATACTTGCGGAGAAAACAGGCCTCTTCTTCGGCTGTGAGAGGTGGGGGAAAGGACTTCAAAAGCAGCACCTCACAGAGTAGTTATTATAGTGTATGCGGGGACAAATCTGAGCGTGCATTTCCGAAAAAAGATTTCCGGCATTGACAAAACGGATGATTTCCGATATGATGGGGATATATTTTCTAAAGGATTTCGGTTTTCTTTTAGCAAATCAAAGTGACGATCCGTCACAACATTTTCAGAAAAGATTTTTGTACTTTTACCGTCAGGTAAAGGAGAATTTTCATGGGATTTTATACAATTTTATCAGCATCGATTCAGGGAATCAAAGTTGAAATGATTCAGGTTGAGGTAGATGTGGGGAATGGTCTTCCGGTATTTCATATGGTGGGTTTCCTGGCTTCTGAGGTGAAAGAGGCGGCAGAACGTGTACGAACGGCTCTGAAAAATACAGGGTTTATGATCCCGGCGAGGAAGGTGGTCGTGAATTTGTCGCCTGCCAATGTAAGAAAAAGAGGAACAGCGTTTGACCTTCCGATTGCGCTTGGCGTACTCATGGCACTTCAGATCCTGCCCGGAAACAGGCTGAAGAATGCACTGGTGGTTGGAGAACTGGGATTGGACGGAAGTGTTCGCAGGACAGAAGGAATTCTCGCAATTGTAGCGGAGGCAAAAGAAAGAGGAATCAGGTTCTGCATTGTACCGGAAGAAAACATGAAAGAGGCGGTATTGATCCAGGGAATTCATATTCTGGGCGTCAAGACACTGGCGGAGGTCTGCGAGTGGGCCAAAGGGCACAACTGTGCAGTCACAGAAGCGGATTTTACGTCTGATTTTGTTCATGAGGTACAAAAAGCGGACATAGATTATAGTGACATTCAGGGACAGGAGATCATGAAAAGGGCGGCGCTTGTGGCTGTAGCTGGAAATCATAATCTGCTTTTTATCGGTCCTCCGGGGGCAGGAAAAACGATGGTTGCCAAACGAATCCCGACGATCCTGCCGGGCCTGACCAGAGAGGAAAGTCTGGAAATCACCAGGATTTATAGTATTGCCGGACAGATCGAAGGGGAGAATCCGCTGATTACAAAGCGTCCTTTTCGGGAGGTTCATCATTCGGTGACCCGGGCAGCTCTGATCGGCGGAGGAATGATCCCTTCGCCGGGAGAAGTGACGCTGGCACATGGAGGTGTGCTGTTTTTGGATGAATTGCCGGAGTTTTCACGCACGGCACTGGAAGCACTTCGACAGCCCCTTGAGGAAAAATGCGTCCATATCGCCAGAAATCAAGGGATTTATTCGTTCCCGGCCGATTTTATGTTGGTGGCGGCGATGAATCCGTGTCCCTGCGGATTTTATCCGGATCTGGATAAATGCTCCTGCTCCCTGTCACAGGTGCAGAAATATCTGGGAAAGATCAGCCAGCCGTTTCTGGACAGACTGGATGTCTGTGTGGAAGCGGCGAAGGTGGAGTATGATGTACTTGTGGGAAAACAGGAAGAATGTACTTCGGAAAAACTGAGAAAAAAGGTGGAAAAGGCGAGAAAAATACAGAAAGAGCGGTTTAAGGACTTGCCAATTGCAACAAACTCGCAGATGCGTAAAGAAGAAATAGAACAGTTCTGCCGCCTGGACAGCCGGGGAGAATCCCTGATGCGACAGGCATATGATGCGCTGCATCTGACGGCAAGGAGTTATTACAAAATTCTGAAAGTGGCACGCACGATCGCGGATCTGGAAGGATCGGAAGTGGTTGAAGAAGGACATCTGGGAGAAGCGATCGGGTACAGGATGATGGATAAGAAATATTGGGGTTGTTAGGAGAAGAAAAATGACAGAATTGTGGCAGGAATACTATCTGGCGAATATATCAGAAATAAGGCCTGGGAAAAAGCGGAATTGGGCGGATCGGGGAATATCTGCTGAATTTTTATATAATATAGAAGAAATCAGTGAAAAAGAGCGCATCATGGCCGGAATCACAGAGGAAGAAAAGCGGATCCTTATGGAAAGCAGGAAGAGTAAGAACTGGAAGGAAGAGCTGGAAAAACTGGAAGAAAGAGGAATTCATTTCCTTGCGTGGGACAGTGACAGGTATCCCGGACGGTTGAAGGAGCTTACAGGTATGCCATATGGGCTATACGTAAAAGGTGAGCTCCCGGAGGAGAATCGAACAAGTGTCGCAATCGTAGGTGCCAGAAGATGCAGTGCCTACGGCGAGAAGATGACATTGCAGTATTCGGAAATACTGGCAGAGGCAGGCGCACAGATCATCAGTGGGATGGCACTGGGAATCGACGGGGCAGCACACAGAGGAACGTTATCTTCCGGCGGTAAGACCTTTGCCGTACTAGGATGCGGAGTGGATTTGTGTTATCCAAGAGAGCACAAAGGACTCTATACAGATTTGTCTGTGAAGGGAGGAATCCTATCGGAATATCCGCCCGGTACACCGCCTCTTGCCAATCATTTTCCGGCGCGAAACCGTCTCATCAGCGGCCTTGCGGATGTGGTGCTCGTGATGGAGGCAAAAGAAAAAAGCGGATCACTGATTACTGCGGACATGGCATTGGAGCAGGGAAGAGATATTTTTGCACTTCCCGGACCCGCTGACAGTGCTCTCAGCAAAGGCTGTCACCGACTCATAGATCAGGGGGCAGGAATCCTTCTTGACCCGGAAGAACTGTGTGAACAACTTCACATGATTCCGAAAAATAAGAAAAACGGGATGGCTCAAAATAACCATAAAAATAAAATAATGCTTGAAACTGAAGAGGATTTGGTGTATAGTAAGTGCGATTTGTTCCCGAGAAGCAGAGAGGAGATCCGAAGGCTCACCGGACTTGCTCCGGAAGAATTATCAAGGATTCTGCTCTCGCTTGAATTAAAAGGGTACATATCAGAACGGTCGAAAAATTATTATTTCAGACGAATATAGATTGCAGTGACAGGCATGGAGGAGTATTATGGCACGTTATCTCGTAATTGTGGAATCACCTACAAAAGTGAAAACCATTAAGAAGTTCCTTGGCAGCAACTATGTGGTGGTTGCGTCTAACGGGCATGTAAGAGATTTACCGAAGAGTCAGATGGGGATTGACATTGAACATGATTTTGAACCAAAATATATCACCATTCGGGGAAAGGGTGAAATTCTTGCAAATCTTCGAAAGGAAGTAAAGAAAGCGGATAAGATTTATCTTGCAACTGACCCGGACCGGGAAGGAGAGGCGATCTCCTGGCATTTGATGAAAGCATTGAAGCTTGAAGATAAGAAAGTATACCGGATCAGTTTTAATGAGATCACAAAGAGTGCGGTGAAAGCATCTTTGAAAAATGCGCGCGAGATCGACATGGATCTTGTGGATGCACAGCAGGCAAGGCGTGTGCTGGATCGAATCGTGGGATATAAGATCAGTCCGCTTCTCTGGGCAAAGGTGAAACGGGGACTGAGCGCAGGACGTGTACAGTCTGTGGCACTTCGTATCATTGCGGACCGGGAGGAAGAAATCAACTCCTTTATTCCGGAAGAGTACTGGACGCTGGATGCGATCCTGAATGTCAAGGGGGAGAAGAAGCCCCTTACAGCGAAGTTCTATGGGACAAAAGACGAGAAAATGGTGATTCATAACAAGGAAGAACTGAATCAGATTCTAGCAGGATTGGATGGCGTGCGTTATGAAGTGACCGACGTGAAACGGGGCGAGCGAATCAAGAAAGCACCGCTTCCGTTTACCACCAGTACCCTGCAGCAGGAAGCTTCCAAAGCCCTGAATTTTGCAACATCTAAAACCATGCGGATCGCACAGCAGTTATACGAAGGCGTGGATATCAAGGGCAGCGGTACGACCGGCCTTATCACGTATCTGCGTACGGATTCTACCCGTATCTCAGAAGAAGCAGATGCAAGTGTGAAGGCATACATCGGTGAAGTGTACGGAGAACAGTATGTTACACAGGTAGAAGAGACGAAGAAATCAGACGGGAAGAATATTCAGGATGCTCATGAGGCGATTCGTCCTTCTGATGTGACCAGGACCCCTGCATCGGTGAAGGACTCTCTGTCCAGAGATCAGTTCCGACTGTATCAGCTCATCTGGAAGCGGTTTGTTGCCAGCAGAATGCAGCCGGCCAGATATGAGACGACATCGATCCGGATCGGAGCAGGTGACTATCGTTTTGCAGTGTCTGCTTCCAAGGTAGTATTTGAAGGTTTCCGCCTGGTTTATGTGGAAAGCGATGATGAGAAAGAAGGAAGCAATATCCTTGTAAAAGGACTGGATGAGAACTCGGTTCTTACGCATGAATCGTTTGACTATAAGCAGCATTTCACTCAGCCGCCTGCGCATTTTACAGAAGCGGCTTTGGTTAAGACGCTGGAGGAGTTGGGGATTGGAAGACCAAGTACCTATGCTCCGACAATCTCCACAATCATTTCCAGAAGATATGTTGCGAAGGAGAACCGGAATCTGTACATGACAGAGCTGGGAGAAGTAGTCAATAATATGATGAAAAAATCTTTCAGCAGTATCGTAGATGTGAATTTCACAGCTTATATGGAAGGACTTCTTGATATGATTGCAGAAGGCAAGGTAGAATGGAAGACTGTGATCCGCAATTTCTATCCGGATCTGGAAGAAGCAGTGGAAAAGGCGGAAAAAGAACTGGATACCGTGAAGATCGAGGACGAGGTTACGGATGTTGTGTGTGAAGAATGCGGACGCAACATGGTGATCAAATACGGACCACACGGAAAGTTCCTGGCCTGCCCCGGATTCCCGGAATGTAAAAATACAAAGCCGTATCTTGAGAAAATCGGCGTTGCATGTCCGAAATGCGGCAAAGACATTGTGCTGCGCAAGACTAAGAAAGGCAGAAAATATTACGGATGCGAGGATAATCCGGAATGTGATTTCATGTCATGGCAAAAACCGTCCACGGAAAAATGTCCAAAATGCGGAAGCTATATGGTGGAAAAAGGAAATAAACTGGTGTGCGGTGACGAACATTGCGGTTATGTAAAAAATAAATAGGAAATTCATTGAGTTCTTGCGAATTGTATGATAATATAGTTTTGCACACAAATTTTTCGCTATTTGTGCGAATAATTTCTACAATAGCCGATGGAGAGGAAAAACCAGAGGTGCAATGCTTTATGGAGGATAAAATGAGCGTACAATTATTGGATAAAACTAGAAAAATAAACAAATTGCTGCACAATAATAATTCCAGCAAAGTTGTGTTTAATGACATTTGTGAGGTGCTGACAGAGATTCTTCTGTCCAACGTGCTTGTGGTAAGTAAAAAAGGAAAAGTGTTGGGAGTCAGTGCTTGTCCGGGCGTTCCGGAGATTAAAGAACTTCTGAAGGGAGAGGTCGGCGGACACATTGACGAGATGCTGAATGAGCGTCTCCTGAATATCCTTTCCACGAAAGAGAATGTCAATCTTCAGACACTAGGTTTTACACCGGAGATTGTGAAAGGGTATCAGGCGATCATTACTCCGATCGATATTGCGGGAGAGAGGCTTGGAAGTCTGTTCATTTACAAGAAAGATGCCTTGTATGAGATTGATGATATTATTCTCAGTGAATACGGTACAACAGTCGTGGGACTTGAGATGCTTCGCTCTGTGAATGAAGAAAGCGCTGAGGAGACCAGAAAGGAACAGATCGTACAATCCGCAATCAGTACTTTATCATTTTCTGAATTGGAAGCAATCATACACATTTTCGAAGAACTTGACGGCATGGAAGGAATTCTGGTTGCAAGCAAGATTGCTGACCGGGTGGGAATTACCCGTTCCGTGATCGTAAATGCACTTCGTAAGTTTGAAAGTGCGGGCGTGATCGAATCCAGATCTTCCGGTATGAAAGGTACTTATATCAAAGTCGTGAACGATTATGTTTTCAAAGAATTGGACAAGATCAAAAGAGAAAAAATGAAATAGAAAACAGAAGAGAAGGGTATCAGGAGTCTGATACCCTTTTTATCTCTCATTAACATAGATCACAATGAAAGGAGAAAGAAAAATGTACGACGGAGACAGAGCGGTCATTTCGATGATCCACAATTATCTCGAAGGCGGAAAGCAGGACGAGACGGTTTACAAATGCACAGTGATCGAGTATCAGAAAGAGATGGAGCAGCTTCATCTGCGGATGAGCACGGGAGAAATAACCGATATTTCTCTGGATGCAGTCTATGAATGCCGGATTCAGACCCTGAAAGGGGAAGCAGTCTGCAAAGGCGTGATCAAAGAGCGGTATGAGAACAGAGCCGGAATGATCTTGATTTTTCAGATTGTCAATGGATTTTATGAAATAAATATAAAGTAATTATAAAATTAAAAAAGGCATGTTGACAAATAGAAGTCGCAGTGCTATTTTATATCTAGACAGTTTTTAGCACTCAAATTTAATGAGTGCTAACAAAAATAGAAATCAAGGAGGAATTACAATGAGATTAGAACCTTTAGGTGACAGAGTTGTATTAAAACAGTTAGTAGCAGAAGAGACGACAAAGTCAGGTATCGTATTACCGGGACAGTCAAAAGAGAAACCGCAGCAGGCAGAAGTAATCGCAGTAGGACCGGGCGGAATGGTGGACGGTAAGGAAGTGACGATGAATGTGGCAGTCGGCGATCAGGTCATCTATTCTAAATATTCCGGAACAGAAGTAGAACTGGACGATGTTGAATATATCATTGTAAAACAGAGTGACATTCTTGCAGTAATCAAATAGTCAGCCGTATATGGCCTTTAGAAAAGAATTATTTTAAAACAGGAGTGAATTGAAATGGCAAAAGAAATTAAATTCGGCGCAGAAGCCAGAAAAGCATTGGAAGCAGGTGTGAATCAGCTTGCTGATACAGTAAGAGTAACATTAGGACCAAAAGGAAGAAACGTAGTTCTGGATAAATCCTTCGGAGCACCGCTTATCACAAATGACGGTGTAACGATTGCAAAAGAGATTGAACTGGAAGATGCATTTGAAAACATGGGAGCACAGCTCATCCGTGAAGTCGCTTCCAAGACAAATGATGTTGCCGGAGACGGAACCACAACAGCTACCGTACTTGCCCAGGCTATGGTAAATGAAGGTATGAAGAACCTTGCAGCAGGGGCAAACCCGATTGTTCTTCGTAAAGGTATGAAGAAAGCAACGGACTGCGCTGTTGAAGCAATCCAGAAGATGAGCAGCAAAGTAAACGGAAGAGATCAGATCGCAAGAGTGGCTGCTATTTCAGCCGGTGATGATGAAGTAGGCGAGATGGTAGCAAGCGCTATGGAGAAGGTTTCCAACGACGGCGTTATCACGATCGAAGAATCCAAGACCATGAAGACAGAACTTGACCTGGTAGAAGGTATGCAGTTTGACCGTGGATATATTTCCGCATATATGTGCACCGATATGGAGAAGATGGAAGCAAATCTTGACAATCCATTCATTCTGATCACAGACAAGAAGATTTCCAACATTCAGGAAATCCTTCCGCTTCTGGAGCAGATCGTTCAGTCCGGAGCAAAACTTCTTATTATCGCTGAAGACATTGAAGGTGAAGCACTCACAACACTGATTGTGAACAAACTGCGCGGAACATTCAATGTTGTAGCAGTAAAGGCACCGGGATATGGCGACAGAAGAAAAGCAATGCTGGAAGATATCGCGATCCTGACAGGCGGACAGGTGATCTCAGAAGAACTTGGCCTTGATTTGAAGGAAGTTACCATGGATCAGCTCGGACGTGCTAAATCTGTAAAAGTTCAGAAAGAAAACACGGTAATCGTTGACGGTTTTGGCGATAAAGATGCAATTTCCGGAAGAATTGCACAGATCAAAGCCCAGATCGAAGAGACAACTTCTGACTTTGACAAAGAAAAACTTCAGGAAAGACTTGCAAAACTGGCAGGCGGTGTAGCTGTTATTCGCGTTGGCGCAGCAACCGAGACTGAAATGAAAGAAGCGAAACTCCGTATGGAAGATGCTCTTGCAGCTACCAGAGCAGCAGTAGAAGAAGGTATTATCGCAGGTGGCGGATCTGCATATATCCATGCAGCAAAAGAAGTTGCAAAGATGGCTGAGACATTGACAGGTGATGAGAAGACAGGTGCAGGCGTTGTCCTGAAAGCTCTGGAGGCTCCATTATTCCATATCGCAGCAAATGCAGGTCTGGAAGGTGCTGTTATCATTAACAAAGTCAGAGAAGCAGAACCAGGAAACGGATTCGATGCATACACAGAAGAATATGTTGATATGGTAAAAGCTGGAATTCTTGACCCGGCTAAAGTTACAAGAAGCGCACTTCAGAACGCAACAAGCGTAGCCTCTACATTGCTCACGACAGAATCTGTTGTTGCAAATATTAAAGAAGATGTTCCACCGATGCCGGCAGGAGGCGCAGGCGGAATGGGAATGATGTAATTCCCGTTTTGAATTATTTGTGAATTTTGAAAACTCCTCGTAAAGAGGAGTTTTCTTTTTGTAGGAAAAGTGATACAATGATAGAAATATACAAAAGGAAATTTGGAGGTAAGATATGGGTGATTATTATACCGAACAACTTGTGAAGCGGAACGCCCCCGCAAGCACGATTCTTGCAAAAGCAGCACTGATTTTGCTTACGGTTGCTTCAGTTGGGCTTGTTTTGATCATTCCGGTTGCTATCATTGCACCAATTATTTTGATTTGTTTGGACGTTTTCTTATTCCGCAGTATGGATGTGGAATTTGAATATCTGTTTGTCAACGGCGCTCTTGATATCGACAAGATTATGGCAAAGTCCCGCAGAAAAAAGGTTTTCACGATGGAATTAAATGAGATGGAAGTTCTTGCACAGGCAGGTTCAGCAGAACTTAGACCGTATCAGGGACTTAAGACAGTGGATTTCAGCTCTGGAAACCGGGATGCAAAGCAGTACGAGATGGTGATCGTTCAGAAGGGTGAAAAGAAGAGAGTGGTTTTTGAACCGAATTCAACGATTCTGGAAGGAATGAAGATGCTTGCACCTAGAAAAGTTTTTGTTTAGGGTTGACACAAGTGTAACATGTATTGTATGATAGCAGTTAAATCACAACAAAAGAAGCGAAAGAGAGGAAAAGGATAATGGGAAAGATTATCGGAGAAGGAATTACATTTGATGACGTACTCTTAGTACCTGGGTATTCAGAAGTGATTCCGAATCAGGTCGATTTGTCAACCTATCTGACAAACAAGATTAAGCTGAATATACCAATGATGAGTGCCGGTATGGATACAGTTACGGAACATAGAATGGCGATTGCGATGGCTCGTCAGGGTGGTATTGGTATTATTCATAAGAATATGTCGATTGAACAGCAGGCAGAAGAAGTAGACAAAGTTAAGAGATCTGAATATGGAGTAATCACGGATCCATTTTATCTCTCACCAGAACATACACTTGCGGATGCTAATGATCTGATGGCGAAGTTCCGCATTTCAGGTGTGCCGATCACAGAAGGAAGAAAGCTGGTAGGTATCATTACCAACCGTGATTTGAAGTTTGAAGAGGATTTTTCCAAGAAGATTAAAGAATCCATGACTTCGGAAGGGCTGATCACAGCACCGGAGGGCATTACCCTGGAAGAGGCTAAAAAGATTCTTGCGAAAGCACGCAAGGAGAAGCTTCCGATCGTGGATAAGGATTTCAATCTGAAAGGCCTGATCACGATTAAAGATATTGAGAAGCAGATCAAGTATCCGCTTTCTGCGAAAGATGCCAAAGGACGTCTTCTTTGCGGAGCAGCGATTGGTATTACTGCAAACTGTCTGGAAAGAGCGGAAGCACTCGTGAAGGCACATGTTGATGTTGTCGTGCTGGATTCTGCGCATGGACATTCTGCAAACGTGATCCGGACTGTCAAGATGATCAAAGAGGCATTCCCGGAACTTCAGGTTATTGCGGGAAATGTAGCTACAGGCGAAGCAACAAGAGCTCTGATCGAAGCAGGAGCCGACGCTGTCAAAGTAGGTATCGGTCCTGGATCAATCTGTACTACACGTGTCGTTGCAGGTATCGGTGTACCGCAGATCACAGCGGTTATGGATTGCTATGAAGCTGCAAAAGAATATGGGGTTCCGATCATTGCTGATGGTGGTATCAAGTACTCAGGAGATATGACAAAGGCAATTGCGGCAGGTGCGAATGTATGTATGATGGGAAGTATCTTTGCAGGATGCGATGAAAGCCCGGGAACATTCGAATTATATCAGGGAAGAAAATATAAAGTATACCGCGGCATGGGTTCTATTGCTGCTATGGAAAACGGAAGCAAGGACAGATACTTCCAGACGGATGCTAAAAAGCTGGTTCCGGAGGGAGTAGAAGGACGTGTGGCGTATAAAGGTTCTGTAGAAGACACCGTATTCCAGCTTATGGGCGGTCTGCGTTCCGGTATGGGATACTGTGGTGCTGCGGATATCGAGACACTGAAGACGACCGGAAGATTTGTGAAGATTTCTTCGGCTTCATTAAAGGAAAGTCATCCACATGATATCCATATTACTAAAGAAGCTCCGAACTACAGTGTAGATGAATAAAATGAGATGCCTCGGTGATGCCGGGGCATCTTTTATGTCTGTGCTTCAAAGGCTTAAGAAAAAAATAATGAAATATTCTGCTTTTGTTCGAAGGAAATATGGTAAAGTAAAAGAATGAAGCTATAGAAAAAAGGTAGGGGCAGGAATGTTCGGCAAGAGGCGAAAGAGAAGAAGAAAAGAGAAGATATACAGGAACAGAGAAAGAGGATATACAAAGAAGCAGCAGATTCGGCTGCGGCACTATCTGAAGCTGGGCGTAGTTATCCTTGTTTTACTGATTTTGATTCTTTCTGTGATACGAATTGCAGGATGTATCCGCTCCGGGAAGTACTGGGAAAAAGAGGATGCAAAAATCGATGCGACAAAACCGGATATTGATGTGGAACTTTTGACTGTAAATGAATACTCCAGACCGGGGACGGAGACGGGAGAGATCCAGGGAATTGTGATCCACTATACGGCAAATCCCGGTGCAACGGCCATGCAGAACAGAGACTATTTTGAGGGCCTCAAAGATACGCATACCACGAAGGCAAGCAGTCATTTCATCGTTGGATTGGATGGAGAAATCGTGCAGTGTATCCCGACCTGGGAAGTGGCTTATGCCTCGAATTCGCGAAATGCAGATACAGTTTCGATCGAATGCTGCCATTCCGATGAGAGCGGGATGTTCAATGAGAAGACATATCGTTCCATGGTACAGCTCACGGCGTGGCTCTGCGAGAAGTTCGGGTTGGATGAAAATGACGTGATCCGACATTATGATGTGACCGGGAAAAACTGTCCGAAATATTTTGTGGAAAATGAAGATGCATGGGAACAGTTTAAGCTTGATGTGAAGACTGCGCTTGCAACTCCGAAAGAAGAAAAATAAGATATTTGGGTTGATAAGAAATAATAAATTCTGTTATACTGAATCCATACATATGTACAGTGGTACAAGACAGGAAATGAGGAATACAATGAAGAATATGAATAAAAAAATGTTGGATTATAATATTGTTTTGATTGGATTTATGGGCGCAGGGAAAAGCACAGTTTCCACTTACCTGAATAAAGAGTATGGTATGGAAGTGATCGAGATGGATCAGGTGATCGCAGAGCGTGAGAAGATGAGTATATCCGATATTTTTGCCGTACACGGAGAAGAATATTTTCGCAATCTGGAGACGAATCTTCTGATTGAGATGCAGTCTCAGACGAACAAAGTTATTTCCTGTGGCGGCGGTGTTGCCATGAGAGACCGCAACGTGAAAGAGATGAAGAAAAATGGAAGAGTTGTTCTACTTACGGCAGCCCCGGAGACGATTCTGGAGCGCGTGAAAGACAGTGATGACCGTCCCCTTTTGAATGGACACAAAGATGTAGATTATATCGGCGGCCTGATGGAAGTGCGAAGACCCAAATACGAAGCAGCTTCAGATATCGTTGTAAGCACGGACCAGAAACGTGTTTCAGAGATCTGTGAAGAGATGATGCAGAAATTGAAGGAAATGGATGAGAAAGATGTTTAATATGTTTTACCCGGATGATTATGTGGCATCCACTTATGTGATTGATTTTGACAAGTTATATACAGAGGGTTGCCGGGGGCTGATTTTTGATATTGATAACACACTGGTTCCTCACGGCGCACCGGCCGACCAGCGAGCTATCCGACTGTTTGAAATGCTGAGAAGGATTGGATTTGATACTTGTCTGATTTCGAATAATCAAGAGCCGAGAGTGAAGCCTTTTGCGGAGAAAGTGGGAAGTAAATATGTCTATAATGCGCATAAACCTTCTACAAAGAATTACAAGAAAGCAATGGAACTGATGAGCACGGATGAGAAGAATACCATTTTTATCGGAGATCAGTTATTTACAGATGTATGGGGAGCAAAACGCACCGGAATCGAAAGCATACTTGTGAAGCCGATACATCCAAAAGAAGAAATTCAGATTGTTCTGAAACGTTATCTTGAAAAAATTGTTCTATATTTTTATAAAAGAGACAAAAAAAGAAACAGATAATAGAAAACAGCAAAGGAGTCTGCAGGAAGCAGGCTCTTTTGTTTTGTGTGTGTCCAGCGAAGCTGGACCACACTTGCCGGTGCAAGTCCGGTCACGGTAATCGCCAGTGAGCCGTGTAGCTAAACTCGGTGTGTTGTAGTAATACAGGGTGCTAAATGAGGGGCGGATGAAAGGTTCATCCGCCTACTCTACCAGAACTGAAGTTTCACCGGATAAAATACGGCCTTCGTATGTTACAAAAATAATATAGACAATATGTATAATTTTTATAGTATTTTTCTATAATTTATGTTATTGTAAAATAAAAAGGAAAGGTGGTAGGGTTTATGAATTTAAATCAGTTGTATTATTTTGCAACTCTGGCTCAGGTGGAACACTACACAAAGGCAGCTGAGATGCTTTCCATTACGCAGCCGAGTTTAAGCCATGCCATCAGTATGCTGGAACAGGAACTGGGAACCACTCTTTTTGAAAAGCGCGGAAGAAATGTTGCCCTGACAAAGTATGGAAAAGTATTTCGCGAATATGTGCAGGAATCGCTTTCTATTCTGGATTCAGGAGTCAAAAAGATGAAGGCTCTCACAAGTGAAACGAGTGGAATGATTGATTTGGCGTACATTTATACACTTGGAAGTGTTTTTGTACCACAGCTGGTCGGAGGTTTTTTAAATCAGCATGAAGGATGGGATGTGGAGTTCCATTTTCATGCAGGCAGTACGACAGATATTATCAAGGGACTAAAAGAAGAAAAGTATGATCTTGCACTTTGCTCGGGTAAAGAAGATGAACCGGAAGTTGTTTTCATACCTGTAGGTATGGAAAAATTAGTGGTTGTTGTACCCAAAGATCATGAATTGGCCGGCAGAGGAGCGATCACACTGGCAGAGACAGTGAAATATCCGCATATCTGTTTCCCGAAATCCTGTGGACTTCGTCTGATTATTGATGATCTTTTTGAAAAATCGAGTGGAATGCCGGAGATAGCTTACGAAATACTGGAAGACAATTCTATGGCAGGTCTTGTGGCACAGGGATTTGGAATTGCTGTAATGCCGGAAATACCGCTTTTAAAAAGTCTGGCTGTGGATGTATTGGAAATCAAAGAACCTTCTTACGAACGGTTTGTTTATATGGCGATAATGAAGAACAAGTATTTAGCTCCTATTGTAAAGCATTTTGCAGATTATGTGGAGAAATGCTACAAAGAGGAGGTTTCCAAGTGAGTGAGAGTTAGGTTGCCCGAATTGTCATTCTGTGATATATTTGTGTGTGACAGGAGGGAGAAGAATGAAGCCGCTTGAAATCAGAAATATAAGAATCGGAGAAGGAATCCCTAAAATATGTGTGCCGATCGTCGGGAAAACGAAGGAGGAGATACTGGGTGAAGCCGGAAAGCTTTCAGAAGTCCCGGCAGATATCGCGGAGTGGAGAGCAGACTGGTATGAGGACGTATTTGATGTGGAGAAGGTGAAAGAAGTTTTGAAGGAACTTCGTGCAATACTGAACGAAACACCGCTCCTTTTTACAATACGAACAGCAAAAGAAGGAGGAGAGAAGGATATCACACCGGAAATGTATGCGATGCTGAATTCAGAAGCAGCAAAAACGAAAGATGCAGATCTGATCGATGTGGAAGCGTTTCTGGACGCAGATCTGGTTCCGGGCCTGATTGAAGAAATTCACCGGTGTCATGGAAAGGTTATTGCATCCAACCATGATTTCGAAAAGACACCAAAGAAGGATGAGATCGTTCGGAGACTCTGTGCCATGCAGGAAGCGGGAGCAGATATCCTGAAGATCGCTGTTATGCCACAAAGCAGGGGAGATGTTATGACCCTTATGGAAGCAACGGTTGAGATGCACGAAAAGTACGCCGATCGTCCGATCGTTTCGATGTCCATGGGAGGCATAGGTGGTATCAGCCGGATCTGCGGAGAAATGTCCGGTTCAGCTATGACATTCGGTACAGCAGGAAAGGCATCGGCACCCGGGCAGATGAACGCAAGGGATCTGAGTAAAATTCTGAAAGTACTGCATGAAAATATGTAAAAGTTGCAACTGTTCATAAAAATACAAAAGTTTCGGTTGAAAAATACAGAGATTTATTATAGAATTATTAAAGTGAATGATTTAAGATGAAAAAGGAATGCCGTAGAGCATATATTAAGGAGGAAGTATACAATGGCAGTAAAATCAGCTGGTGAATTCAGAAATGGTATGACGCTGGAAATTGAAGGCAATGTATATCAGGTACTTGAGTTCTTACATGTAAAACCAGGAAAAGGTGCAGCTTTCGTTCGTACGAAGCTTAAAAACATCATCAATGGCGGTGTGGTAGAAAGAACATTCCGTCCGACAGAGACATTTGAGGAAGCATTTATCGAGAGAAAGAATATGCAGTATCTCTACAACGACGGAGATTTGTATTATTTTATGGACAACGAGACCTATGATCAGATTGCCATTAACGCAGAAACTGTTGGCGATTCCATGAAGTTTGTGAAAGAGAATGAGAACGTTACGATCAGCTCTTATCAGGGAAGTCCTTTCGCAATTGAGCCGCCGTTTACTGTAGAACTTGAGATTACAGAGACAGAGCCAGGCGTAAAGGGAAATACTGCTACGGGTGCTACGAAACCGGCTACTGTTGAGACTGGTGCACAGGTTATGGTTCCGTTGTTTGTCGATCAGGGTGAAAGAATTAAGATTGATACTCGTACAGGAGAGTATTTATCCAGAGCATAGGTTGAAGGATAGAAAGTACAGATATGAGTGTCTGGCATTTTTCACAAAAATCATAAGAATGTATATGCCGGAATTACGGATAAATCCCGTAGTTCCGGCATTTTTTCTTGTCAAAGCCTTTGGGGCTCATGAAAAATAGTACTTGAAAAAGGAAGAAAGGAAACGTATAATCAACTCACATACCTGTAAATCAGGTATTCTCATTCAGATGATGTTTTCTTTGACGGCTGCGCAGAGTTTCAGATTTTGGGAAAGGAGAACGTATGGAATATACGGATTTTGTAAAAGCAATGCACAGAGAAGTCAGAGGACAGATGGAGCCGGATGTGGCGGTGGAGATTCACACAGCAATTAAGAATAACAGTGCCCTAAGAACCGGGCTTGTGTTTATAAAAAAAGATGTCAACATTGCTCCGACGATCTATCTGGAAGAATTCTATGAACAGTATCTCGAAGGTGCCTCAGTTCAGGAAATGGCACAGACAATTCACTCAATCTATGAAAAGATCAGTTTGAAAAATTCCTATCCATATAACAATATTTTAAAATTTGAGAATATAAAAGACAAAATTGTTTATAAACTGATTCATAAGGAATCCAATCTGGAACTGCTTCGAGAGATTCCTTATGAGGAATATCTGGATCTTGCAGTTGTTTTTTATATTCTTCTGGATCATACCGGATTCGGACCGGCAACGATTCTGATTCGCAGTGAGCATATGCTTCGGTGGAATGTCACGAAGGAAGAAATCAGCCGGCTTGCGAAAGAGAACACGCCGAAACTGCTTCCGATGGATCTTGGTATTCTTGCGGACACCATGTACGTAGTGACGAACCAGATACGCAATCTGGGTGCAGCAGTCATGTTGTATCCGGACACCTGGGAGAAAGTTGCTGCTCTTATCGGAGAAGACTTCTATATCCTTCCCAGCAGTATTCATGAACTGATTGTAGTTCCGGAAAGCATTGGAATGAATCGGCTTCAGCTTGAGAATATGGTTGAGGAGATCAATCAGACGGAAGTGGAACAAGAAGAGATACTGTCCAATACGGTCTATCGATATATTCGTAAAGAAAAGAGGGTCATTTTCTAACGAAATATAAGATAACTGTGAATCTGGTCAGAATAGATTATGATTTTTCACTTGATTTTTAGAGATAATAGTGCTATATTAATTATTGTCTCTGTAGCTCAGTGGATAGAGCACCGCCCTCCGGAGGCGGGTGCGTCAGTTCGATTCTGATCAGGGACGTATAAGAGAACGGCAGGAGTACATGATTTGTTCCATGTATTTCTGCTGTTTTTTGTAATAGTGATGCCGCATTTTTGCATCTGACAAAACTTTCAATTTTTCGCTATTGACGCAGAAAATCTGCCGCGTTATCATGGGGGAGAACAAGGAGGTTTCTGATATGGCGGAAAAAGTGAGGAATCTCTGTCTCTGGTACTGGAAGCATCAGCGGGCGAATGTGATCGTTGGGATATTGCTTCTTGGACTGGCAGGGATGATGACCGTGTTTTTTCTGACGTATGAGGAAGAACCGCAGGTGATTCCGGTTCCCGCGATCGTGAGCGTTCAAGGATGCGAAGAGATGGAGACGAATCCACTTCGTGAGAGCAGGATGGAAGATGTGAATCAGGCGGTGGAAAAGTACTATGCCCGGATTGGAGAAAATGCAGATTATGTCGAGAATTACGAGAACCTTTATCTGTATATGAAAAACGGGCAATATGAAAATACCTATGTGGTATATGCGACCTATGAGATGAAGATCCGAGATATCTATACGCCGGTTCCGGGGCTGGGAACGCTCTATATAGAGAGGGAAGAGGACGGAACAATTAAAATCAGTGCAAGCGTAGATGAAGAGATCCAGAAATACATCGCACATATCACGCAGCATGAAGATGTACGGGGACTATTCAGGCAGATCGAAGAATCTTACGCCCGTGCTGTACATTCGGATGAAATGCTGGCGCAGGCACTGGGGGATTTACAAAGCGTGCTGAAATAAAATATTGCGCACGGGAGAAGATTCCCTTATAATAAAAACTGGTTTTGAAACAGATTTGAAAGACAGAGAGGAAGAAGAGTATGAAGAAAATCCTGGATCTTATAACAGAGGAACTGGAACAGGCGTTTGAGGAGGCCGGATATGAAAAAGAACTGGCGAAAGTGACGCTGTCCAATCGGCCGGATCTTTGCGAATACCAGTGCAACGGGGCGATGGCCGGAGCTAAAAAGTACCACAAAGCACCGATCATGATCGCGGAAGAGGTTGTGGCAAAGATTACAGGTGATGGAAGCATTCGCGAGGCAGAGGCTGTGAAGCCGGGATTTATTAATCTGAAAACGAATCCGGATTATATTGCCGGATATTTGAATGAAATGGCAAAAGATGATAAATTTGGCGTGGAAGAAGAGAAAAATCCGAAGACGATCCTGATCGATTACGGCGGACCGAATGTAGCAAAACCGCTGCATGTAGGACATCTTCGTTCTGCGATCATCGGCGAAAGTATTAAGAGAATTACCCGCTTCATGGGGAATCGTGTGACCGGAGATATTCACCTTGGCGACTGGGGATATCAGATGGGATTGATTATTACAGAGCTTAGAAAGCGTCAGCCAAATCTGCCGTATTTTGACGATGCGTTTACCGGAGAATATCCGGAAGAACCGCCGTTTACGATCGGTGATCTGGAGGAAATCTATCCTGCTGCATCCGCATATGCCAAGGAGCATGAAGACTATCGTGAGGAGGCTCTGGAGGCTACTTTCCAGCTGCAGAACGGGAAAAGAGGATACCGTGCAATCTGGAATCATATTATGAATGTATCTGTAGCAGATCTTAAGAAGAATTATGCGAATCTGAACGTGGAATTTGACCTGTGGAAGGGCGAGGCAGATGCGCAGAAATATATTCCGGATATGGTGCAGCGCCTGAAGGATGAAGGATATGCACATCTGGATGAGGGAGCACTTGTGGTGGACGTAAAGGAAGAGACGGATACGAAGGAGATCCCTCCGTGTATGATTCTGAAATCAGACGGTGCCGCGCTTTATGATACCACAGACCTTGCAACGCTGGTTGAAAGAGAAGAACTTTATCATCCGGATGAAGTGATCTATGTGGTTGACAAGCGTCAGGAACTTCATTTTATCCAGGTATTCCGCTGCGCGAAGAAGACCGGAATCGTGCGCGAGGATACAAAGCTTACGTTCCTTGGCTTCGGAACGATGAACGGAAAAGATGGAAAGCCGTTCAAGACCAGAGAAGGCGGCGTGATGCGTCTGGAACATCTGATCAAAGATATTACGGATAAGATGTATGAGAAGATTACCGACAATCGTACTGTTGCAGAAGAGGAAGCGGAGAAAACAGCGAAGATCGTGGGAATGTCTGCGATTAAATACGGAGATCTTTCCAATCAGGCTGCGAAGGATTATATTTTTGACGTGGATCGTTTCACTTCATTTGAAGGAAATACCGGTCCGTACATTCTCTATACGATCGTCCGGATCAAGTCGATTTTAAATAAATACAAAGAAAATGGAAATACGCTGGATGATACGAGGATTCTTGGCGCCGGAAGTGAGAGTGAGAAGGCTCTGATGCTGGAGGCTGCCAAATTTGGAAGTGTGATGGAAACAGCATATCAGGAGCTTGCGCCGCATAAGATCTGCGCATATATCTATGATTTGGCAAATGCATTTAATCGTTTCTACCATGAAACAAAAATTCTGGCAGAAGAGGATAAGGCAAAACAGAAGAGTTATATTGGGCTTTTGAAACTGACAAGAGATATTCTGAATACCTGTATCGATCTGCTGGGATTTGAAGCACCGGAGAGGATGTAAAATAGAATAAAACTATTCGTAAGGTGGCTTGAATAAATACGAAAGAAGGAACATAAGGATGATGACAGAGAGATTATATTATGAAGACAGTCATATGGCTGAATTTGATGCGAAGGTCATTTCCTGCGAAAAGTCCGGGGAAAATTATGAGGTGGTTCTTGACAGAACTGCCTTTTTTCCTGAGGGAGGCGGACAGTCTGCCGATACCGGATTTTTGGAAGATATAAGAATCGTAGATGTTCAGGAAAAAAACGGAAGCATTTTTCATAAAGCTGAAGGCTACATTGAGCCGGGCAGTGAAGTAAAGGGAAGGATCGACTGGAAACAGAGGTTCACCAGGATGCAGCAGCATACAGGGGAGCATATTCTGTCCGGTTTGATCCATAAAAGATTTGGATATGATAATGTGGGATTTCACCTCAGTGATGAGATATGTACGCTGGATCTGAATGGCCCAATGACAAAGGAAGAAGTCAGAGAGATTGAAAATGCGGCGAATGAGGCTGTATTTGCTTGCATTCCGGTCGAGGTGTTATACCCGTCAAAAGATGAGCTTGCATCTTTGGAATACCGGAGCAAGATCGAGATCGAGGGTCAGGTCCGTATTGTGCGAATACCGGGGTATGATGTGTGTGCCTGCTGCGCACCGCATGTGGATAATACCGGTGAGATCGGTCTGATCAAACTGATTAGTGTCCAGAACTACAAAGGAGGAGTTCGGCTTACGGTGGTTTGCGGAAGACGTGCACTGGCAGATTATCAGGCGAAAGAAGACAGTGTAAAAGCGATCATGTTCAGCTTGTCCTCCAAGGAGGAATTGATAGCAGATGCAGTTGAGAAGTTGAAAGAAGAGACGAATGCATGGAAGATGAAACTGATAGAAGCCAGACGGGAGATGCTTGCAGGGAAAGTAACCGGCATAGAAGAAGGAAAAGCGTGTGTCTGCCTGTTTGAATCTGGTCTGGAGGGCAGTGAACCGCGTGAACTGATGAATCTGGTTCTGGACCGCAATGTGAAAGTATGCGGAGTATTTGCCGGGACAGATGATGTTGGATACCGCTATGTGATCGGAAGCCGCACGGAGGATGTCCGGCCTCTTGGAAAAGAGCTGAATCAGGCATTTGAAGGAAGAGGCGGAGGAAAACCGGAGATGGTTCAAGGGTCATTAAAAGGGGCTGCATCCGAAATAAAGGAGTACTTTATGAAAGTGCAGTAATGAAATTCTCATGAATTTCCTATTTACTTTTTGAAATAAATGTTGTATAGTGGTGAAATATAAAATGTAACCAGAAAAAGTAACATGATTTCAGAAAGGGCAGGATATATGAGTAGTCAAAAAATGAATATGCAGGATGGTTTGTACAGCCCGGATTTTGAGCATGACAACTGCGGAATTGGGGCAGTTGTGAATATCAAGGGAAGGAAAAGCCATGAGACAGTCGCCAATGCGCTGAAGATAGTTGAAAACCTAGAACATAGAGCTGGCAAGGATGCCGAAGGGAAGACCGGAGACGGAGTTGGAATTCTGTTACAGATTTCACATAAGTTTTTCTCCAAGGTCTGTGAACCCCTCGGCATCTTTTTAGGTTCTGAGAGAGATTATGGTGTAGGTATGTTTTTCTTCCCTCAGGATGAACTGAAGAGAAACCAGGCAAAGAATATTTTTGAAGTCATTGCAAGAAGAGAAGGCCTGAAGTTTCTTGGATGGAGAGAGGTCCCGATTCATCAGGAAATTCTCGGGAAAAAGGCAGTTGAGTGTATGCCGTGCATTATGCAGGGGTTCATTGAGCGCCCGGAGAAGATTGAGAAAGGTCTGGACTTTGACCGCCGTCTGTATGTGGTAAGGCGTGTGTTTGAGCAGAGCAGTGATGATACATATGTGGCATCCCTTTCCAGCAGGACGATCGTCTACAAAGGAATGTTCCTGGTCAAACAGCTGCGGCGATTCTTTGAAGATCTTCAGGATCCGGATTATGAATCTGCGATCGCGGTGGTACATTCCCGTTTCAGTACCAATACGAATCCGAGCTGGGAGCGGGCACATCCGAACCGATTCATAGTGCATAACGGAGAGATAAACACGATACGTGGAAATGCAGATAAGATGCGCGCCAGAGAAGAAAATATGGAATCTGAATACCTCAAAGGAGAGCTCTATAAGGTTCTTCCTGCGATCAATATTGCGGGATCAGATTCTGCCATGTTAGATAACGCTTTGGAGTTCATGGTAATGAGCGGGATGCCTCTCCCGCTTGCGGTTATGATCTCGATTCCGGAGCCATGGGCGAACAACCGAACGATGTCTCAGAAAAAGAAGGATTTTTATCAATATTATGCGACGATGATGGAACCTTGGGACGGACCTGCATCGATCCTTTTCTCCGATGGAGACTGTATGGGTGCGGTTTTGGATAGAAATGGACTTAGACCATCCCGATACTATATTACCGATGATGATACGCTGATCCTTTCTTCTGAAGTTGGCGTGCTGGATATCCCGCCGGAGAAGATCGTAGTCAAGGAGCGAATCCATCCTGGTAAAATGCTACTTGTAGATACGGTTCAGGGTAAAGTGATCGATGACGATGAACTGAAAGAAGGATATGCAGCATCACAGCCTTATGGTGAATGGCTTGACAATAATCTTGTTTGTCTGAAAGATCTGAAGATTCCAAATCTGAAGGTTCCGGAATATACGAAAGAAGAATGCCAGAAGCTTCAGAAAGCATTTGGATATTCTTATGAAGAAGTAAATTCTTCTGTGCTGAATATGGCGAAAAACGGAAGTGAAAGTATCGGTGCAATGGGAATTGATGCACCACTGGCAGTCCTCTCCGAGAAACATCAGTCCTTGTTTGGATATTTTAAACAGATTTTTGCACAGGTAACCAATCCGCCGATTGATGCGATCCGCGAAAAAGTAGTGACATCAACCAGCGTCTATGTCGGCAGGGACGGGAACCTTCTGGAAGAGAAGGAAGAAAACTGTCATGTCCTGAAGATCAATGATCCGATCCTCACAAATACGGATCTTCTGAAAATTAAAAATATGAAAGTGGAAGGCTTTAAAGTGGTGGAAATCTCGACCACGTATTTTAAAAATTCCAGCCTGGAAAAAGCGATTGATTATTTGTTTATCCAGGTGGATCGTGCAATCCGTGACGGCGCGAATATCCTGATCTTAAGTGATCGTGGTGTAGATGAATACCATATTGCTATGCCTTCACTTTTGGCTACTTCCGCAGTGCATCAGCATCTGGTGCGTACTAAGAAGCGTACGAGTGTTGCTGTAATCATGGAAACCGGTGAGCCGAGAGAGGTACATCATTTTGCAACCCTGCTGGGTTATGGAGCCTCTGCAATCAATCCGTATCTTGCCCATGAATCGATCCGCCAGCTGATTGACGAAGGAATGCTTCAGAAAGATTATTATGCTGCGGTAAATGATTATAATGAGGCAGTGATCAGCGGTATTATCAAGATTGCGTCCAAGATGGGAATCTCTACGATCCAGTCTTACCAGGGATCTATGATCTTTGAGGCAATCGGTCTGAAGTCGCAGTTCATTGATAAATATTTTACCGGAACTGTCAGCCGTGTGGGCGGTATCGGAATTGAAGAAATCGCGCAGGATTATATGGCAAGACACTTTGCTGCATTTGATCCATTGGGGCTGGATGTAGATCTGACTTTGAACAGTGTAGGACAGCATAAATCCAAGAGCGGAGGGGAGAAGCATCTGTATAATCCACGCACGATTCATATGCTGCAGCAGTCCACAAAACGTGGAGACTATCAGATGTTCAAGCAGTATACGGAAATGGTAGACGAAGAGTCACGTGGTATCACCTTACGTGGACAGATGGATTTTAATTTCCCAAAGAAAGGAGTTCCGCTGGAAGAAGTAGAAAGTGTGGATGAAATCGTGAAGCGCTTTAAGACCGGTGCGATGTCCTATGGATCCATTTCCAAAGAAGCACATGAGACGCTGGCACTTGCTATGAACGCTCTTCATGGTAAATCAAACAGTGGAGAAGGCGGAGAAGATATCGAACGTCTGGACAGCGATAAATGTTCTGCAATCAAGCAGGTCGCAAGTGGAAGGTTCGGTGTAACTTCCCGTTATCTGGTCAGTGCCAAAGAAATTCAGATCAAGATGGCACAGGGGGCAAAACCTGGAGAAGGCGGACATCTTCCGGGTGGAAAAGTATATCCGTGGATTGCCAAAACCAGGCATTCTACACCGGGAGTGGGACTGATCTCACCGCCGCCGCATCATGATATATATTCCATCGAGGATCTGGCACAGCTTATTTATGACTGTAAAAATGCCAATAAGGATGCGAGAATTTCAGTAAAACTGGTATCCGAAGCAGGGGTAGGTACGGTCGCTGCCGGCGTTGCAAAAGCGGGAGCAGGGCTGATCTTGATTTCCGGATATGACGGAGGAACCGGAGCGGCGCCGAGAAGTTCCATCCATAATGCAGGACTTCCGTGGGAACTGGGACTCGCAGAAACACATCAGACCCTGATCCAGAACGGTCTTCGTGAACGTGTACGGATTGAGACAGACGGAAAATTAATGAGCGGGCGTGATGTGGCGATCGCAGCACTTCTTGGTGCTGAAGAATTCGGATTTGCAACGGCACCGCTGGTAACAATGGGATGCATTATGATGAGAGTATGTAACCTGGATACCTGTCCGGTCGGCATTGCAACCCAGAATCCGGAGCTGCGGAAACGATTCGCAGGAAAGCCGGAGTATGTGATCAATTTCATGCGTTTCATCGCGGAAGAGCTTCGGGAATACATGGCAAAACTCGGAGTGCGTAAAGTAGATGAACTGGTAGGACGCACCGATCTCCTGAAAGTAAGAGACGTTCCCACTTCAGCGCGTGCGGCTACGCTGGATCTGTCAAGGATCCTTTACAATCCATATGCGAAAGAAAAAAGCGGCATGATCTTCAATCCGAAGAAAAAGTACGACTTTGAACTGGAAAAGACGATGGATATGAAGGTGCTTGTAAAAGAACTTCTGCCGTCTCTGGAAAAGAAAGAAAAGAGAACCCTGGAACTTGAAGTGTCCAATGTAAACCGTACCTTTGGAACCATTTTTGGCTCAGAGATCACCAGACGTTATCCGGAGGGACTCCCGGAAGACAGTTATGTAATCAAGTGTCACGGAGCCGGCGGACAGTCATTTGGCGCATTTATACCGTCAGGGCTGACGCTTCAGTTGACTGGTGACAGTAATGATTATTTCGGAAAAGGGCTGTCCGGAGGTAAACTGATCGTTTATCCACCGAAGGAAGCGAAGTTCAAGGCAAATGAGAATATTATAATAGGTAACGTTGCACTTTATGGTGCCACCAGTGGAAAAGCATTTATAAACGGACTTGCGGGAGAACGTTTCTGCGTAAGAAATTCCGGTGCAACTGCAGTGGTAGAAGGTGTCGGTGATCATGGATGTGAATACATGACCGGCGGACGTGTGGTGATTCTTGGACAGACCGGAAAGAATTTTGCGGCCGGCATGAGCGGTGGTGTGGCATATGTATTGGATGAAAACAGTGACCTTTACACCAAAGTAAATAAAGAGATGGTAAATATTGAGCATATTACCTCGAAAGCAGATGTTTCTGAACTCAAGGAAATGATCGAGGAGCATGTGGCAAATACAAATTCGGAAATGGGAAGAAAGATTCTGGAGCATTTTAAAGAATATCTTCCGAAATTCAAGAAAGTCATTCCACATGATTATGAAAAGATGCTGACTATGATTCTCCAGATGGAAGAAAAAGGATTCAGCAGTGAACAGGCAAAAATTGAAGCATTTTATGCGATTAAAAATGGAAGATAGGGGGCGAAAACAGTGGGAAAAGCAACAGGATTTATGGATTATGAGAGATGCGACCAGAAATGTGAGTCGCCGATGAGCAGAATCAAACATTTTTGTGAGTTCCACACGCCTCTGTCTAAGGAGGAACAGGAAATTCAGGGAGCAAGATGCATGTCATGCGGCGTTCCTTTCTGCCAGTCAGGGCAGATGATCATGGGGATGGCAAGTGGATGTCCGCTTCATAATCTGGTGCCGGAATGGAATGATCTGATCTATCACGGGAACTGGGAGAAAGCATATTATCGATTGGTGAAAACCAATAATTTCCCGGAATTTACATCCAGAGTGTGTCCGGCACTTTGTGAGGCGGCATGTACCTGCGGCCTTCATGGAGATGCAGTAACTACGAAAGCAAATGAATATGGAATCATTGAAAATGCCTATGAAAAGGGATACGCAAAAGCGCGCCCGCCGAAAGTACGTACCGGGAAAAAGGTGGCTGTGATCGGTTCGGGGCCTTCCGGACTTGCGGTTGCGGATCAGCTGAACCGTCGCGGTCATACCGTTACCGTATTTGAAAGAGAAGATAAAATAGGCGGTTTGCTTCGTTATGGAATTCCGAATATGAAACTGGAAAAGCAGGTGATTGATCGAAAGGTCGCAGTGATGGAAGAGGAAGGCGTCATTTTCAAAACGGGATGCGATGTGGGAAAAACAGTGAAAGCATCTGAGATTTTGAAAAATTATGACCGCATTGTACTTGCCTGTGGAGCTTCAAATCCAAGAGATATCAAAGTGCCGGGAAGAGATGCAAAAGGAATTTATTTTGCTGTAGATTTCCTGAAATCCACAACGAAATGCCTGTGGAATCATGGTATGAAGCTGAAAGAGGGAGAATACATTTCTGCAAAGGGAAAGAAAGTTATGGTCATTGGCGGCGGGGATACCGGAAATGACTGTGTTGGTACTGCTGTGCGCCATGGCGCCAAATCCGTGCTTCAGGTCGAGATGATGCCGAAACTCCCGGATGAGAGAGCGGAGAGTAATCCGTGGCCGGAGTGGCCGAGAATCTGCAAGACGGATTACGGTCAGGAGGAGGCTGCAGCTGTCTGGGGAAATGATCCGAGAATCTATCAGACAACAGTCAAAGAATTTATTAAAGATAAAAACGGAAATCTTTGTAAAGCTGTTCTTGTAAAGCTGGAAAGCAAAAAAGATGAAAAGACCGGGCGGATGATGATGGCGGAGGTCGCAGGAAGTGAATACACGGTTGAAGTAGATCTTGTCCTGATCGCGGCAGGATTTCTGGGGAGCCAGGATTACGTAACCAAAGCATTTGGCGTCGAAGTCAATGAAAGAACGAATGTCAAGACTGAGCCGGGAGAATACAAAACGAATGTGAAAAATGTATTTACAGCTGGAGATATGCATCGCGGGCAGTCTCTGGTTGTCTGGGCAATCCGGGAAGGCCGCGAAGCGGCCTGCCAGGTGGATCTGGATCTGATGCGATATACGAATCTTTATGTACAATAAAATAGGAGAGAGACTTGAGTAAAAACAGGTCTCTCTTTTTCTTTATATAAATACTTTATAAAAATGTTACATAAATGTTAAAAAATATTGCAAATCTTTGAGAGCTGCTATATAATAGTTTTGATTAAAAGAATAATTAAGGAAGTTTTAAGAAACTGAGATACTCTGATACGAAAAGCCTTGAAAATATGTGTCGTTTAGTGTATGCTTAATTCGTATGGGGTATAAATTTTAGATTTTAATAGAATAAGGTGGGTAACAATATGAAGAATAAATTTTTTCGTACACTCGTAGCATCGCTTGTTGTGAGTTCTTGTATTGTAACAACCGTGGGCGCTGCTCCGGATGCGGATACGATTAAGGAACAGAGAGATTCGGTACAGAGTCAGGTCAATTCTCTTCAGAGCCAGTTGACTGAAGTGCTTACAGAGATTAATGATCTGGAACGCCAGCTGATTGCAACCGGAGAACAGATCACACAGGCGACCGAAGATCTGGCGGAAGCTGAGGAAAAAGAGAAAGAACAGTATGAGGCCATGAAGCTTCGTATCAAGTATATGTACGAAGAAGGCAATAATACAGTGCTGGAGAAGATATTTACTTCCGGAAGCATCGGTGAGATGCTGAGTCAGGCTGAGTATATTCAGAATGTACATAAATATGACAGAGATCAGCTCAATGAATATGTTGAGACAAAAGAAAAGATTGCTGATTTGAAGGAACAGCTTGAAGAAGAGCAGAAGGAGCTCGAGGCGACACAGGAAGAATTTACGGCTAAGAAGGAATCCTTGAATGCGACTCTGGAAGAGAAGAAAGAAGAGGTTGCAGATCTCGATGCGCAATTCCAGGCGGCAGTAGAAGCTGCGGCTAAGGAAGCAGAAGAAAAGGCACGCAAAGAACGTGAGGCGGCGGAAGCAGCTGCTGCTGCTGAGAAGAATAACAGCAACAAGAATAACAGTAATAATAATACGAACAATAATAATAGTAACAATAATAGTAACAATAATAGTAACAATAATACTTCGAAGCCGAGTACCCCGTCGAACAATGGCGGAAGCAGCAGTACAAGCGGAGGCGGAACGGGCGATACCAGTGTGGCACAGGTAATCGTGAACGCGGCATACAGTCAGCTTGGAACGCCGTATGTGTGGGGCGGGACAAGCCCGGGTGTCGGCCTTGACTGTTCCGGACTTACCCAGTACTGCCACAGAGTAGCTGGAATCTCGATTCCAAGAGTATCAGGTGATCAGGGGGCAGGCGGCAAAGCGGTTTCCAGCCCGCTGCCGGGTGATATTGTATGTTATTCCGGACATGTTGGAATCTACATCGGTAACGGTCAGATGATTCATGCACCGGAACCGGGAGACGTAGTAAAAATCCAGAGTGTATACGGAAATCCATGGTACAGAAGATACTGGTAAAAAAACATTGAGAAAAAAGAGTCGGAATCCTGGCAGAACTATCTGTCAGGATTTTTAGTTACCATGCATATAAGAAAAAGCAGTTGTAATAATTCATGTAGAAAGGAAAATCGTCAGATGAGAGTAATAACAGCGAAGAGTGCCGGCTTCTGTTTTGGAGTAAAGCGGGCAGTGGAAACAGTATATAAACAGCTTGAACTGGAAACAGAAAAGCAGATATATACATATGGTCCGATTATCCATAATGAAGAAGTTGTGAAGGATTTGGAAGAACGCGGGGTAAAAGTAATACGAAGTGAGGAAGAACTGGAAAAACTGACAGAGGGTCTTGTAATCATACGATCACATGGTGTTCCCAAAAGAATTTGTGACATGCTGGAGAAGAGGGGAGTTTCATATGTGGATGCCACCTGTCCGTTTGTCAAAAGGATTCATAAAATTGTATCAGAAGAAAGTGAAAGAGGAAGCTATATTGTGATTGTCGGAGATCCAGAGCATCCGGAAGTGCAGGGAATCCGCGGATGGGCTAAGGATAATGTAAGCGTGATTCAGAATGCGGAGGAAGCACAAAAATTTTCGCTGAATTCTTGTGGGAATGCGATACCATGTAGACAGAAAGTCTGTGTAGTGGCACAAACGACATTTAATTACAATAAATTCAAAGATTTAGTTGAAATTATTTCAGAAAAGGGTTATGATATAAGTGTTTTAAATACGATTTGCAATGCTACGAAGGAGCGTCAGACAGAAGCCAGGAGCATTGCGGAAGAGGTGGATGCTATGATTGTAATTGGTGACAAGCATAGTTCCAATACCCAAAAGCTATTTGAAATATGCAAAAAAGCATGTAACAATACGTACTATATACAGACACTTGGCGATTTGGATACGAATCAATTAAGGTCCGTGGAAACAGTAGGTATTACAGCAGGGGCATCCACGCCCAACAATATAATTGAGGAGGTTCAAAATAATGTCAGAATTAACTTTTGAACAAATGTTAGAAGAATCATTTAAAACAATTCATAATGGAGAGGTTGTAGATGGCACTGTAATCGATGTGAAACCGGACGAGATTATTCTGAATATCGGATACAAGGCCGACGGTATCATCACCAGAAGTGAATACACGAATGAGTCAGGATTAGACCTTACAACAGTTGTATCTGTTGGAGACACAATGACTGTAAAAGTGCTGAAAGTAAATGATGGAGAAGGACAGGTTCTTCTTACATACAAGAGACTTGCAGCTGAGAAGGGCAATGAAAGATTAAAAGAAGCATTCGAGAACAAAGAAGTTCTGAAAGCAACCGTTACACAGATCCTTGGCGGCGGATTAAGTGTTGTTGTAGATGAAGCAAGAGTATTTATTCCTGCAAGTCTTGTGTCAGATACTTATGAGAAAGATTTATCAAAGTATCAGGATCAGGAGATTGAGTTTGTGATCAGCGAGTTCAATCCGAGAAGAAATCGTATCATCGGTGATAGAAGACAATTGCTCGTAGCAGAGAAGGCTGAGAAGCAGAAAGAGCTCTTTGCAAAGCTGAAAGTTGGCGATACGGTTGAGGGTACTGTTAAAAACGTGACAGACTTCGGCGCATTTATCGATCTCGGCGGAGTGGACGGACTGCTTCATATTTCTGAAATGTCATGGGGAAGAGTTGAGAATCCGAAGAAAGTATTTACAGTAGGTGAGACTCTGAAAGTACTTGTGAAAGATATTCGCGATACAAAGATCGCACTCAGCCTGAAGTTCCCGGAGACCAATCCGTGGGCAAACGCAGCAGAAGATTATGCTGTAGGTAAAGAAGTGACAGGAAAAGTGGCAAGAATGACTGATTTCGGTGCATTTGTAGAGCTGGCACCTGGTGTAGATGCATTACTTCACGTATCTCAGATTTCCAGAGCACATGTTGAGAAGCCGTCTGATGTTCTTTCTGTTGGTCAGGAGATTACAGCTAAGGTTGTAGATTTGAATGAAGCTGAGAAGAAGATCAGCCTTAGCATGAAAGCACTGGAGAATGCAGAAGTGCAGGCAGCGGAAGCACCGGTTGAAGAATAGAATTTTAGAAAATTCAAGTGAATATGATGGGATTTTTATACAAAAAGAGACTGGAAACAGTCTCTTTTTGCGTCTATAAAATGTTAAAAAAACATCAAGATGTTTCTCAAAATGTACAATAAATTTGTGCATTTTACTGGAATTGTTCTTGAGTTTTCGGTATAGTTAGAGCAAGTCAACAAGGAGAAATAAGGAAGGAAGGAAATTGATTATGGGACTTTTGACATTTAAAGGCGGAGTTCATCCGAATGACGGCAAAAGCTTTGCAAAGGACAAGGAAATTGTAGAACTGTTGCCGAAAGGCGATCTTGTGTATCCGCTTTCCCAACACATCGGGGCGCCGGCAAGCCCGGTTGTCAAAAAAGGCGATCATGTCCTGAAAGGGCAGATGATTGCCGAAGCGGGTGGATTTGTATCTGCGCCGATTTATGCGTCCGTGTCGGGAACTGTAAAAGCAATTGAGCCGCATGTGAACCCGACCGGTGCAAAAGTGAATTGCATTGTAATTGAAAATGATGGTCAGTATGAAGAGGTGGAATATCCTCCTGTAAAACCACTTTCAGAACTGACAAAAGAAGAGATTCTGAATATGATCGCGAATGCCGGTATTGTAGGTATGGGTGGGGCCGGATTCCCGACCCGTGTGAAGCTCTCACCGAAAGAACCGGAGAAGATCGATTACATCATAGCGAACTGTGCAGAATGTGAACCGTATATCACGGCAGACTACAGAAGGATGATGGAGACTCCGGAACTTCTGGTAGAAGGCATGAAAGTTATTCTCAAGTTGTTTGACAATGCAAAAGGTATTTTTGGTGTGGAAGATAACAAACCGGATTGTATCGCAAAACTCAAAGAACTGGTTAAAGACGAACCGCGTATGGAAGTAAAGACATTGATGACAAAATATCCGCAGGGTGCAGAGCGTCAGCTGATCTATGCAACCACTGGACGCGCCATCAACTCTACGATGCTCCCGGCCGACGCAGGATGTGTGGTGGATAATGTAGAAACTGTCATCAGTATTTACAACGCGGTTGTGAAGGGAATCCCGTCTATGGAGCGTGTTGTGACCGTGAGTGGTGACGGCGTTGCAAATCCGGGAAATTATAAAGTCCTTTTTGGTACCAATCAGAGAGAATTGGTAGAAGCAGCAGGCGGATTGAAGGAAGGATGCGAAAAGGTGATTTCCGGCGGACCGATGATGGGATTTGCCATGTATACGCTTGACACACCGATTACGAAAACATCGTCTTCTATTCTCTGTCTTTCCAAAGACGAAGTATCTGCAAGTACGGCGACCGCATGTATCAACTGCGGAAGATGTGTGGAGGCCTGCCCAAGCCGAATCATACCGTCCAGACTTGCGGATCTTGCAGAACGTCATGATGAAGCAGGATTTGTCAAGATGAACGGACTGGAATGTGTGGAATGTGGTTCATGCAGTTATGTCTGTCCGGCAAAGCGCCATCTGAAGCAGGCAATCGGCTCCATGAGAAAGACTGCACTTGCAAATAAAAAGAAAAAATAGAACAGTACAGAGAGGAAGAGGTGAACAAAAGTGAGTGAACAATTGAAAATTTCATCTTCACCACATATTCGTTCCAAAGCGACGACCAGTAATATTATGATGTGGGTTGCAATCGCACTTCTGCCGGCGACCGCCTTTGGAATCTATAATTTCCGTGACACACATGCATGGCTTGTTGTGATCGTGACGACAGCAGCAGCAGTACTTACGGAATATATTTATGAGAAACTAATGCACAAACCGATCACGATCAAAGATTTCAGTGCAGTTGTCACAGGACTTCTGCTTGCACTGAACCTTCCGCCGACAGCACCACTTTGGATGGGAGTTCTCGGAAGCGTATTTGCAATCCTGGTCGTAAAGCAGCTGTTTGGAGGACTGGGACAGAACTTTATGAACCCGGCACTTGCTGCAAGATGTTTCCTGCTGATTTCTTTTACCGGCAGAATGACATCCTTTACATATGACGGGATTTCAGGTGCCACACCGCTTGCGGCTATCCGCGCAAATGTGGAAGCAGGCAACAGTGCACTGGCAGGAGTGAACAGCATGGATATGCTCCTTGGAAAGATCGGAGGAACGATCGGTGAGACTTCTGTGATCGCAATTATGATTGGCGCGATTATTCTGATTCTTATGGGAATTATCGATCTTCGTATTCCGGGAACTTATATCGTGACATTTGCATTATTCATTGGAATTTTCGGCGGATTTGTTGATGGAATCGGATTTTTCAACATTCCTTACATGACAGCACAGCTCTGCGGCGGCGGTCTGATGCTTGGAGCGTGGTTCATGGCAACCGATTACGTGACATCGCCGATTACGAAGAAGGGACAGATCGTATATGGAATCATTCTTGGGGTTCTGACCGGAATCTTCCGTTTGTTCGGAGGGTCCGCAGAGGGCGTATCCTACGCGATCATCTTCAGTAACCTTTTGGTTCCGCTGATCGAAAGAGTTACTCTTCCAAAACCATTCGGTAAAGGAGGAGAAAAATAATGAATAAAATATTAAAAAATACATTGATCCTTACCGCGATTACCGTGATTGCCGGTACGGCTCTCGGACTGGTATATGAAATAACAAAAGATCCGATTGCAAAGGCAGAAGCTGATGCAAAGCAGGAAGCCTGCCAGACGGTTTTCCCGGAAGCAGATACATTTGAAGAAGTGGAAGTTGATTCGGATGCGGCGGCGAAGGCGGTAGAAAGCATGGGAACCAATGCAACGGTCGATGAAGTGTATGTGGCAAAAATGGGCGGTGATGAAGCAGGATATGTGATCACTACAACAGATAAAGACGGATACGGTGGAAATATTCAGATTTCTGTTGGAATCATGAATGACGGAACCGTGAACGGTATCTCCATTCTGTCGATCGGTGAGACGGCAGGTCTCGGTATGCGTGCGACAGAGCCGGAATTCTATAATCAGTATGCAGAGAAGAAGACAGACAAGTTCTATGTTGCCAAGGATGGCGGAGAGAATGAGCCGATTGATGCACTCAGTGGTGCAACGATCACCAGCCGTGCCGTGACCGGAGCAGTCAACACAGCACTTGGTTATTTTCAGAATGCGTTAGGAGGTAGTGGAAATGAATAGTTGTACCGAAAGATTATATAATGGTTTAATTAAAGAAAATCCGACCTTCGTCATGATGCTTGGTATGTGTCCGACACTTGCGGTAACGACTTCTGCGATCAACGGTATCGGAATGGGACTTTCCACTACGGTTGTACTGGTACTCTCGAACATGCTGATTTCCATGCTCCGAAAAGTAATTCCGGATTCAGTCAGAATGCCTGCATTTATCGTAATTGTGGCATCATTTGTAACAATGGTGCAGTTCCTTCTGCAGGGCTTTGTTCCTTCACTGTATGATTCGCTTGGAATCTATATCCCGCTGATCGTAGTAAACTGTATCATTCTGGGACGTGCAGAAAGTTATGCTTCCAAGAATCCGGTACTTCCGTCTATCTTTGACGGTATCGGAATGGGACTTGGATTTACATTTGGTCTTACCTGTATCGCAATCGTGCGTGAACTGATCGGATCCGGAAAAATCTTCGGAATCCAGATCATGCCGAGTTTCTATGAGCCGGTCACCATCTTTATTCTTGCACCTGGTGCATTCCTGGTACTTGCGTTCCTTGTTGCA
Organism: Bariatricus sp. HCP28S3_F11; assembly: GCF_052065395.1. Taxonomy (NCBI): domain Bacteria; kingdom Bacillati; phylum Bacillota; class Clostridia; order Lachnospirales; family Lachnospiraceae; genus Bariatricus; species Bariatricus sp. HCP28S3_F11. Next base: position 123,533 of record NZ_JBQHUC010000001.1, read on the forward strand.
GCACGCAGCAAGATCATGAAGAAGATGGCAGCAAAAGGCAAAGAAGTTCCGAAAGCACAGAGATGTGCAGAAGGCGGATGTGCGTCATGCGGCGGCTGTGAAGGAAAAGTTTTCCCGACAGGCCAGGAAAAAGAATAGGAGGAATACGAGATGAAAGAATTACTTATTATTGCGATTGGTTCAGCACTTGTAAATAACGTAGTCCTCAGCCAGTTCCTGGGAATCTGTCCGTTCCTCGGAGTTTCCAAGAAGATCGAGACAGCTGCAGGTATGGGAGGAGCCGTTATCTTCGTTATTACGATTGCATCATTTATCACCAGTTTGATTTACCGTTTTATCTTGATGCCGACAGGGTTCGAATACCTTCAGACGATTGTATTTATCCTTGTCATCGCAGCACTGGTACAGTTTGTAGAAATGTTCCTGAAGAAAACGATGCCTCCGCTTTACAATGCACTTGGTGTGTATCTTCCGCTGATCACAACAAACTGTGCAGTACTTGGAGTTGCACTCACGAACGTACAGAAGGAATATACCATTCTGGAAGGTGTGGTAAATGGTTTTGCAACAGCACTTGGATTCACGATCGCCATCGTCATCATGGCCGGTGTTCGTGAGAAAATCGAATACAATGATATCAGCGAGTCTTTCCAGGGAACACCGATCGTACTGCTTACGGCAGCACTTATGTCCATCGCGTTCTTTGGATTCTCCGGAATCATATAGGAGGACCGGATTATGAGTATAACAGGAATTTTAGTTGCTGCACTCATCGTGGGCGGCACCGGCCTTTTCATCGGTGTCTTCCTCGGAGTTGCAGGTAAAAAATTTGCGGTAGAAGTTGATGAAACAGAACAGGCAATTCTGGAAGCACTGCCGGGCAATAACTGTGGCGGATGCGGATACGCGGGATGTTCAGGACTTGCGGCAGCCATTACGAAAGGTGAGGCACCACATAACCGCTGTCCGGTCGGAGGAGCTCCGGTAGCAGAAAAGATTGCCGCAATTCTCGGAACCGACGCAGGAGAAACGGTCCGTCAGACTGCATTTGTCAAATGTGCCGGAACCTGCGGCAAGGCAAAACAGGCCTATGACTATACAGGAATTGAAGACTGTGTTATGGCGAGCCAGATGCAGAACGGCGGTCCGAAAGGATGTGGCTTCGGATGTCTTGGGTTTGGAAACTGTGTAAAAGCCTGCCAGTTTGATGCGATTCATGTGGTGGACGGTATTGCAGTGGTTGATCCGGAGAAATGTAAAGCCTGCGGAAGCTGTGTGAGCGCCTGTCCGAAACGACTGATCGAGATCGTACCATACGAACAGAAACATCTGGTTCAGTGCAGCTCCAGAGATAAAGGAAAAGATGTTATGAGCGTATGCTCTGTCGGATGTATCGGATGTAAGATGTGCGAGAAGGTCTGCGAATTCCAGGCAGTGACTGTGACAGGCAATATCGCCCACATTGACCCGGAAAAATGTACAAACTGCGGAAAATGTGCGGAAAAATGTCCGAAGAAGATTATTAAATAATATGAAGCATCAAATAAAAAAAGCAGCGAAGGTGATGGGAGAAGGACTCCTGCTCGTGTGGCAGGATGTCCGGAACCTGTGGCCTGTGCTGCTTGTTCTGGTATTGTATTTCCTTCTTGGAAAGTTTGTGCTTCACAGTCTCTGCCCCAGTGTGATCCTGACCGGATTTCCTTGCCCGGGCTGCGGCATGACGAGAGCGATGCTGTCAATCCTGAGAGGAGATTTCGCATCCGCATGGAGATTTCATCCGTTTTCCTACGTGCTTCTTATGTGGGCTGCGGCATTTGGAATACGAAGATACATCCTCCAGAAGGATGTCAAGATCCTGATGAAATGTCTGATCGTGATTCTGATCGGGATGCTGGTGTTTTATGTGTATCGGATGGTACGGTATTTTCCGGGAGAACCTCCGATGAGTTACGATGAGAGCAGCCGGCTGTATCGGTTATACAGACTTTGGAAAGGGAATGTATAAGCGTACATTTCCAGTGAAAGAGAAATGTGAAAGGTATGTGAAGAATGTTGTTTTTTAATATTTGCTGTGGTATTATGATACCAGTTTAAGTAGATGAATGACAGGAGGAATATACCATGGATAACGAGTTGGAGAACAAGGTATCGCAGGAAGAGAGCGTTTTAGATACACAGCCGGACTTGCAGCCGGAAGGGGCAGGTACTCCGGCGGAACTGACGGAGGCTGATGGAAACTGTACTGTAGGAGCAGAAGAAGCACAAGTGAGCGAAGAACGACAGCTGTGCGAAGAACCACAGGTGGGGGAAGAAGCACAAGTGAGCGAAGAACCACAGATTACGGAAGACACATCGGTAACTGTACCACAGCAGGAGAAGCCTGTTTTGGAACAGACGGAGGTTAAACCGGATGAAGAGCCGGTTTACACGGATCCGAATGCGGACACAGTACATAAGCAGCAGACAGCGGGACATTATTCTTATGGAGATCCGAATATGGGATATTATGGAAATGCACAGCAGACAGGAGCGACGGGCAGTCAGTCGAACGGTGCGTCAGATCCCAATATGAATCAGAGCCAGAATGGTCAGAATTATAACACAAATTCTAATCAGGCACAGAAGATAAACTATAATCAGAATTACAACTTCCATCCTGGTCGTCAGACGAATGAAGCACCGCTTTCTATGGGCGAGTGGCTGCTTACTTTGCTGATCGGTGCAGTACCGTGCTTTGGAATCATCATTTACTGTATCTGGGCATTTGAGAAGAACGGCAATGTGAATCGTAGAAATTACTGCCGTGCATATCTGATTATGACTCTGATTGCTTTTGCAATTGTCATGATATTTGTTTTTGTTGCGATAATCGGAGCATTGCTTAGCTTCTAATTGAATAATAATTTTTATTGAAAAGGCCAGTCCGAGTGGGGAGTGGTCTTTTTCTTATTCTTAGAGGTTCCAAGTCTTGCCTGCCTGACGAGCACTATTTTTATAAACGAAAAAAGTTTGTATTTCTCCTGCAATTTCGTTCAATAAGAAACAGACAAAGTATTTGGAGAATAAACTTTAGAAAATCTTTAGCATTTTGTGCCGTGTTCTTTAAGAAGTCTCATCTATCCTATACGTAGAGCAAAAGAAAAACGTGTTTGCTTTACGGAGGTGAAAAAAAGTGTATAATATGAAAGTGTGACCTGGTACATTAGGTGCACGCAATGAATGGAAGAGATGAGGGAAAAGAACATGGAAATGAATCATGTATTAATAGTAGAAGATGACAAAGAAATCCGGGAAGGTGTTGAGATTTATCTGAAAAACCAAGGGTATGAGGTATTCCAGGCCGCGGACGGTGTTGAAGGTCTTAAGATGATAGAAAGAGAAGAAATTCATCTTGCGATCGTAGATGTGATGATGCCGAGAATGGATGGGATCACAATGACAATGAAGCTTCGTGAGAAACATGATTTCCCAGTGATCATGCTGTCAGCCAAATCGGAAGAAGTGGATAAGATCATGGGACTGAACATCGGAGCAGATGATTATGTTACGAAACCATTTACACCGATGGAGCTTTTAGCCCGGGTAAATTCACAGCTTCGGCGCTACCGGAGATTTGCAGAAAAATTAAACAAACAGAACGAAGGGAAGAATATACATGTCGTCGGTGGTCTTGAACTGAATGAGGACACTGTGGAAGTAACCGTAGACGGAGAACCGGTCAAACTGACACCGATCGAATATAAGATTCTTTTACTATTAATGAAGAATCCCGGAAGAGTATTTTCTTCCGAAGAGATTTATGAAAGAGTCTGGAATGAACGGGCGATCAATACGGATACGATCATGGTGCATGTGCGGAATATCCGTGAGAAGATTGAGAGCTGCCCGAAAGAACCAAAATATTTGAAGGTGGTGTGGGGCGTTGGATACAAAATTGAAAAACAGGCATAAACTTGCGATCGTGCTTATTGTTGCTGCACTTGCAGTTGTAAGCATCATTATGGTAGAGAATTATGGGAAATTCTACCGCGCTATGGAAGAAAGGCAGGAACTGGAGCAGGATTATTATCAGGATAAAGAAGAACTGATAAAGGAGATGCTCATGAGCAGTTATGTGCTCTATTATGCACAAGGCAAAGGGGATGATGCCTATGGATATCTTCCCAGGTCTGAATATACTGGGGTTTATCAGGTGTTTGAAGGGCTGGCTCCTTATGTGAATTATCAGATGGAAATAGCAAAAGAGACTACGACAGAAGATTCTGCTTCAAAGGATTCTGCTGCAGAGGACACCAATGCAGATGATTCCAAAGCAACATCCGCTGAAACAGAGAATACAACCATTATTACGGATACGGAAGAAAACGATATTTTGAGAAAATGGGATCAATACGCATTTGGAGTTGCTTTTGGATATGATGAAAACGGAACGCCTTATTATCTTGACTGCATTGGGGACAGAGAAGAAGAGACAGAAAAAAGCATTCGCAGAATCATCGGCGAACTGACGGACTATCCGTTTTGTGACCCGATATTGGATAATGAACTTCCGGGAGCACCGGTTCATTCTGTATTCTACTTTGGAATGACGCAGGAAAATCTTGACTGCTATCTGGTGTCTCAGATCTATGTCAACGAGAGTGCACCGGATATCGAAGTATACACTTTCTTCGCTCTTGCCATGCTGATGATCCTTCTTGCCATGCTTCTGCCTCGCTTTAAGACGCTTCATACCGGGGAGGAACGCATATTCCACGCACCATTTGAAGCGGTTCTGATTATTGGATGCTGTACCGTGGCGTGGATTTTGAATCACTGCGGATGGCTGGTGGCACGTAATACGGGAAGAGGATACTACCCGGAAGATTTTCTGATCTGGATGGCAGTGTTTGCTGTTGCATACTGGATCGGAGGATGCACAAGGCAGATCTACACACTTGGTATCAAGGGGTACCTAGCACAACGGGTACTATGTGTAAAGCTTTGGGAAAAATCCGGGCTTCGTTTGAAAAGTATTTATGAATGGATCAAAGAAAAACTTCATCGGTTATACCACTCCTTTTATGATATCGATCTGAAAGAGAAGAATACCAAAGTGATCCTGAAGATCGTTGCGGTTAATTTTTGTATCCTTCTGATCTGTTGCATGATGTGGGTGTTCGGTATCTTTGCACTTTTAATCTATTCGCTCATTTTATTCTTTATCCTGCGGAAATGTTTTGATGATATCCGTACGAAATATGCGCTTCTGTTGGAAGCTACAGGAGAGATCGCAAAGGGCAATCTGGATGTGGAGATCAAGGAAGATCTGGGGATTTTCAGTCCGTTCCGCGAAGAGATACAGAAGATACAGAGTGGCTTCAAAAAAGCGGTCAAAGAAGAGGTGAAGAGCCAGCGTATGAAGACAGAGCTGATTACGAATGTGTCTCATGATCTGAAAACACCGCTCACGGCGATCATTACCTATGTGGATCTTTTGAAGGAAGAGACGGACGAAGAAAAGCGGAAATCCTATATCGATGTGCTGGATCAGAAATCCATGCGCCTGAAAGTACTGATCGAGGATCTGTTTGAGATCAGTAAAGCGAACAGCGACAATATTTCTCTGAATCTGGTTCAGGTCGATATTGTGAATCTGTTTAAACAGGTGGAATTGGAGCTGGATGAAAAAATCAAAGCGGCTGATCTGACACTGCGCACGGATTTTCCGGAAGAGAAAGTGAACCTTCTGCTGGACAGTCAGAAGACTTACCGGATTTTTGAGAATCTGCTGGTCAATGTGGCAAAATATGCGCTTGGGGGCACCCGCGTTTATGTAGAGATCCGAAAAGAAGAGAAGGAGGCTGTGATCCGGATCAAAAATATTTCTGCTACGGAGCTGAATTTCAATCCGGATGAGATCACAGACCGTTTCGTACGTGGGGATGTTTCCAGAAATACGGAAGGCTCCGGTCTGGGGCTTGCCATCGTGAAAAGTTTTGTGGAACTCCAGAAGGGAACCTTCGTCATAGAGACCGAAGCAGATCTCTTCAAGGCAGAGATCCGCTGGCCGCTTGTTCTAAATTAATAATTGCAGCCGAAGTGCACTGTTTCAGGTTTATTTCTTATATCCGCTGGAATAGTGCATTTCGTAGTCTGAGGTTATGAATACCGCTTCGGCAGCAGGTGTATCTTCGATCAGCTTCATACCTGCTTTTAGACCGAGTGCAAAACAGGTCGTGCTCAGTGCATCTGCTTCGGCGGAAGAGTCACAGATGATCGTAACGCTCAGAAGGTTATTTTCATACGGATAGCCGGTGACCGGATTCAGAATGTGATGGTACTGGACCCCGTCCTGTTCAAAATACCTCTGGTAAATGCCGGAAGTGACGGCGGATTTATCTTTCAGTTTTACGGAAGAAATCGTGACGCCGGTCTCTTCAAACGGCTTCTGGATCCCGATATTGAAACTGGTTCCGTCCGGTTTCCCGCCGAGTGCAAGTACATTTCCGCCGAGACTTATCAGCGCGTGTTTGACTCCCTGTCCCTTGAGATATTCCTTGAGGTGGTCGGCGATGTAGCCTTTTGCGATGCCGCCAAGGTCTACGCCGGATTTGACATCGGCAAGGCGGACGGTGTTTCCTTCTATCTTGACGTTCTGATAGCCGATATGATTCTTTGCTTCCGCAATGGCGCTGTCTGACGGGACAGAAGGAGAATCACTGCGGAATCCCCAGGCATCGATCAGCGGCGCGATGGTAATATCGAATTTACCCTCCGTGAGCTGGCTGTATTTCAGCCCGATCTCGATCGCCTCAATGGTTTCGCGGGAAAGCTCCACCGGCTGGCCTCCTGCATGATTCAGCTTGTATATCTCACTTTCTTCATTTGTCGGGCTGAAGAGAAGTTCGTATTTCTTACATAACTGCATACACTCGTCTAATATGTGGTCCGCATTTTTATCGTAGACCGTGATGGTGATCACTGTGTCAAAGAAGGTGGAAGTCCTGGAAGCAGGTTCATTTGAAATGCTGGAGCATCCGTTGACAAGGAGTATCGTAATGAGGAGCAGAATCCCCGGTAATTTCCATTTTTTCATAATTCCCTCCGAAGTGTTATAATAGTATCATTATAAGGTGACTGCAGAGAAAAATCAATCGAACGTTTGGTTGCACTCGGGGATATGTTGTGCTAGAATAAACGGAAGAGAGGTGGAGTCATGGAGAATAAGAAGAATTTGAGAAAGAACGACTTGCTCTTATTGCTAATCGTGGTAGTTGTTGCAGCAGCGATCTGTGCGCTGAGATTCTGGCTCGGGGACAAGCATCCGGGGTATGTGACTGTGCGGATAGACGGTGAGGTCGTGGCATCCTATGATCTGTCGGAAGATCAGGAAGTGGAATTGAACGGAGGAACGAATACGATGCGGATCGAGGACGGTACGGTGAAGATGATTCAGGCCGACTGCCCGGATAAGCTCTGTATGAAGCAGAAAGCGATTTCTAAGAATCGGGAAAATATTATCTGCCTTCCGAATAATATCGTGCTCCAGATCGCAAATCAGGATGAATCGGAGCTGGATGCGGTTACGAATTAGGAGGCGGCAAATTGAGAACAAAAGTGGCATATTTCGGAGTGTTCACTGCACTGGCGCTGATCTTCAGTTATGTGGAAAGTCTGATCCCTTTTCACATCGGAATTCCCGGAGTGAAGCTCGGACTGGCGAATTTGATTGTTGTGGTGGCTCTTTATAAGATGGGGACAGAGGAAGCATATGCACTGTCTGTTGCCCGAATCGTACTGTCCGGCTTCCTTTTTGCAAATCTTTTCAGTATCATTTACAGTCTGGCGGGAGGGATGCTCAGCCTTATGGTCATGGTTTTTCTGAAGAAGAAAGGCTGGTTCAGTGTATATGGTGTCAGCCTGGCGGGAGGAGTCATGCACAATGTGGGGCAGCTTCTGACCGCCATGCTGATCGTTGAGACATTCAGTGTTTCCTATTATCTTCCGGTGCTTCTGGTTGCGGGAGCAATCACCGGACTTGTGATAGGAATCCTGGCAGAGGCCATGCTGAAGAGGCTTGCGGGATTGGACATGGGAAGCAGGAAGGAGCAGAAGAGATGATTTCATATATTCGAGGAGAACTGGTCTATATCAGTGAAGATAAAGCAGTGGTTGATGTTGGAGGGGTGGGCTATGGCATTTTTATGCCGGCAAAGTCGTTGAGTCAGCTCCCGCCTACGGGGAAAGAAGTGAAGATTCATACATATCTGAATGTGAAGGAGGATGCGATGCAGCTCTACGGCTTCCTCACCCGGGATGCGCTGGAAGTATTCCGGCTTGTGATTGGGGTGAGTGGAATCGGGCCGAAGGGCGGACTCGGGATCCTCTCACAGCTGACGCCCGATGAACTGCGGTTTGCGGTGATGGCGAACGATGTGAAGGCCATATCGGCAGCCCCCGGTATCGGGAAGAAGACGGCAGAGAAGTTGATCCTGGAACTGAAAGACAAGCTGAGTATTGAAGATGTGCTGACGCATCAGATGGAGGGAGAAGGAACTGTTCAGAACGCTTCTTCCTGCGGACAGGAAGTACAGTCTGATGCGGTGCAGGCGCTGACCGCGCTTGGATACGGAGGCACGGAAGCACTCCGCGCGGTGCGTCAGGTAGAGACGGATGAGAATACAACGGTAGAAGAACTGCTGAAAAAAGCACTGAAGTTTTTGATGTAAGGGGCGGCATATGGCGAAGAGAATTATTACAACCGAGAATCTGGAAGAAGACAAGAAGATAGAGAATCATTTAAGGCCTCAGCTATTGAAGGATTATATCGGCCAGGAGAAGGCAAAGGAGACTCTGAAGATCTACATTGAAGCGGCGAAGTCCAGGGGGGAATCCCTGGATCATGTACTGTTTTACGGGCCTCCGGGACTGGGAAAGACGACACTTGCCGGTATCATTGCGAATGAGATGGGAGTCAATATGAAGATCACCTCGGGCCCGGCTATCGAGAAGCCGGGAGAGATGGCGGCAATCCTGAATAATCTCCAGGAAGGGGATGTGCTTTTTGTAGATGAGATCCACAGGCTGAACCGGCAGGTGGAGGAAGTGCTGTATCCTGCCATGGAGGACTACGCGATTGATATTATGATCGGGAAGGGGGCGTCCGCTCGCTCCATACGGCTTGACCTTCCGAAGTTTACACTGGTTGGAGCGACCACGCGTGCCGGAATGCTTACCGCACCTCTTCGCGATCGTTTCGGAGTGGTCAACCGTCTGGAATTCTATACGGAACAGGAACTGCAGACGATCATCATGCGTTCCGCGAACGTACTGGATGTGGAAATTGACAAAAAAGGAGCACTTGAGCTGGCAAGGCGTTCCAGAGGGACTCCGCGTCTTGCCAACCGCTTATTGAAGCGGGTAAGGGATTTCGCCCAGGTGAAATATGACGGGGTGATTACGGAAGAAGTGGCTTCTTACGCACTGGATCTTCTGGGAGTGGATCGTCAGGGACTGGATCATGTGGACCGGAATATTCTGCTGACGATGATCGAGAAATTTCAGGGAGGTCCGGTGGGACTTGATACGCTCGCCGCTTCGATCGGAGAGGATGCAGGAACGATTGAAGATGTTTATGAACCGTATCTTCTTAAAAATGGTCTGATTCAGAGAACACCGCGGGGAAGGGTCGTCACGGAGCTGGCATACCATCATCTGGGGCTGGAATAGACCTTAAAAACCAATGATTCGTTGAAATTTAGATAAAAAAATTGAAAAACAGTTGGTTTTTGTCTAAATATAGTATATAATGAAATGAGGAATTGAGCGGGTAAGGAGGTTCTTTATGGCATCGTCAAAAAATTACACAGAAGTTCTCATCGGTGGAAAGGTATTTACACTGAGCGGCTTTGAGAGCGAAGATTATCTACAGAAGGTGTCCACTTATCTGAACCATAAGATTGAAGAATGTACAAGCAGCGAGGGGTACCGCAAGCAGAGTGCGGAAGCCAGGAATGTACTTCTGGCACTTAACATTGCAGACGATTACTTCAAGGCCAAGAAGCAGGGTGGAGCCTTAGAGAGCGATATCGAAGCGAAAGACAAAGAGATGTACGACCTAAAGCATGAACTGATTTCCATTCAGATAAAGTATGAGAATGCTGAAAAGGCATTGGACAAGCTGAAAGAAGAGAACAGAGAATTACAGATGAAAATCGTACAGTTAGAAACTGAGATGAAAAATCACCGTAAGAAATAGACTGTCTTATGACAGTCTATTTTGCGCTATAGGAGGTTGGTATGAGGAAGCAAGTGGAGATTCTGGCACCTGCAGGGTCGATGGATAGTCTGAAAGCAGCTGTGGCTGCAGGAGCGGATGCGGTTTATACCGGAGGTATGATGTTCGGTGCCCGCGCATATGCGAATAATCTTTCGGAAGACGAACTTCTGGAAGCAATCGATTTTGTGCATCTGCACGGTAAGAAGCTCTATCTGACTGTTAATACACTTTTGAAGGAACAGGAGTTGGAAGAGAAGCTTTATGCGTATCTCTATCCCTATTACCGTCAGGGGCTGGATGCGGTGATCGTGCAGGACATCGGGGTACTCCGGTTTATCAGAAAGACATTTCCGGATCTTCCGGTCCATGCCAGTACACAGATGACGATCACCGGTGTGGATGGAGCGAAACTTCTGGAAAAGGAAGGCGTCACACGTGTGGTGACAGCCAGAGAGCTTGGTATAGAAGAAGTAAGAAAAATCGCAGAAGAGACCGATCTGGAGATTGAAAGCTTTGTGCATGGAGCACTCTGCTACTGCTATTCAGGTCAGTGCCTGTTCAGCAGTTTCCTTGGCGGGCGAAGCGGGAACCGTGGACAGTGTGCGCAGCCGTGCAGACTTCTGTATCAGGCTGAAGGAGACGACAAAAGCAGGTATCTGCTCAGTCTTAAGGATATCTGTACACTGGATCTGATCCCCGAGATGGTCGAAGCGGGGATAGATTCTTTTAAAATAGAAGGAAGAATGAAGAAACCGGAATATGTAGCGGCAGTCGCGCATTTATACCGCAAATATACGGATCTGTATCTGGAACTGCTTGAAAGAGCACCAGAAGGGACAGATCCGGAGGTGTTTGCCAAACAGAAGTTCCGGGTGGAAGAAGCGGATCGGAGTGTACTTCTGGATCTGTACAATCGGGGAGGATTTCACACCGGATATTATCACACACAGAACGGGAGAGAGATGGTTTCGCTGGACAGGCCGAACCATGCGGGGATCCCTGCGGTAAAGGTGCTGAAAAAATCCGGAAGGAATATGGAATGCCGTGCACTCATCGATTTGAATCCGCAGGATATCATTGAACTTCCCATGCGGAGAGGTAAGGAGAAGGCGGACAACTATACCTGTAAGACGGCAGTGAAAAAAGGTGCGTCACTGACCATTCCGGTATTTGCCGATACTCCGGCTGCGAAAGGAATGGTATTGAGCAGGATCAGGAACGAAGTGTTGATCCAGAAGCTTCATGAGCTGTATGTGGATAGAAAAATAAAAGAAAAAATTAAGGGAATTTTTATACTTTCCGTTGGAGATTCTGCTAAACTAACGGTATCATACGGCGATATTTGCTTTACGGTATGTTCGGATAAGGTTCAGGAAGCCATGAATCACCCAATCGATGTTGAACGTGTGAAAAAGCAATTAGAAAAGACGGGAAATACCCCGTTTGAATTCGAAGAACTTCAGATCGAGATCACAGGAAACGCGTTCGTTCCCATGCAAAAGCTCAATGAGATCCGAAGAGAGGCGTTGGACAAGTTGCAATGCGAAATAACAGAGAGGTACAGAAGAAAGGAAGCGGATGCGCAGGATATCAGGGAAACTGTCCCCGCTGTTATGGCGAATCCTATGATAGATTCCATGCCGACGCATCATAGATTTACCGCTTCTGCCCGGACGTTGGAGCAGATCCGCGTGCTGACAGGATCCGGAATGATTGAGCGGATCTATGCGGATTGTGCAGCGTTCCCGAAAATCTGGGAAAATGAGATGCTTCGGGAGGTCATTCGGGATGTGAAAGAATCCGGGAAAGAGATCTGGCTGATCATGCCGTATATTTTCCGGGAAACGACACGGAAACGGTATGATGCAGGCTATGACCATATCCTGAATGCCGGATGGGACGGCGTCATGATCCGGAATTATGAAAGCTATGGGTTCCTGAAGAAACGCGGGTTTGAAGGACGTATTATGACAGAATATAACCTCTATCAGTTTAACCGCGAGGGCTTGGCGTTCTGGAAGGAGAAGGGGATTTATGGGTTCACAGCTCCGCTGGAACTGACTGCCAGAGAATTGGAGTCACTTCCGATGCAGGACGGAGAACTGATTCTGTACGGACACCTTCCCATGATGGTATCTGCCGGATGTGTCCGCAAAACGCTGGGCAGATGTAAAAAAGAATCGTCCTGTATGACAATAACTGACAGATATCGAAAACAGTTTATGGTACAAAATGAGTGTGATTATTGTTATAATGTGATTTATAATCAGGTACCACTCTATCTTGCAGACCGGATGCAGGAGGCAGATCAGATTGGAGCAGGAGGCTTCCGCCTGATGTTTACAGTAGAGAATGCCCGGCAGACCGGCAGGATTCTGCAGCTTTATGAGGAGGAGGCAGTATACCTGGATGGAGAATTTACCCGGGGACACTGGAAGAAAGGAATAAAGTAGGTGAAGATTTGGTAAATATTGTTGTTGAGCTGTCGAAATATCTCATGATCATCATGATTGCAGTCTATACGTATGAGTGTTTTGCAGTTTTTGGCTTTTCAGATGAATATACGAAAAAGAGCATTCTTCGCCGCCAGAATGTATTAATGTTTCTCATGCATTTTACAGCGTTTCTGGTGCTGTATTTGCAGACGGAAGAGAAGAAGATGATTGGGTTCTATGGAATGCAGGTCGTGCTTCTGCTGACGATCATTCTTCTGTATACGAAAATCTACCCGAAGGTGTCGCGCCTAGTCGTGAACAATATGTGTATGCTTTTATCGATCGGGTTTATTATGATTACCAGATTATCCTATTCGCTGGCGGTGAAGCAGTTTATCATTGCAGCGGGAGCCGTGGCAATCAGTCTGATTGTTCCGATCATTATCCGTAAGGTGAAGGTACTCTCTGAATGGAGAAGGTTTTATGCAATAGCCGGTGTGATTATGCTGGCGGTGGTGTTGATTTTTGGTCCTGTAACCGGTGGAGCACTGCTTTCTATTCAGATCGGTGGTTTCGCCTTACAGCCGTCGGAGCTTGTGAAAATCATTTTCGTATTCTTTACGGCTGCGAGCCTGAAGATGGATACCAGTTTTAAAAATGTCGTGATTACGACTGTAGTTGCTGCTGTTCACGTGTTGATTCTGGTGGTTTCCAAGGATCTGGGGGCAGCACTGATCATTTTTGCCGTGTACCTGGTCATGCTCTATGTGGCGACGAGGCAGCCACTGTACGTATTTGCAGGGGTGGGTGCCGGAGGCGCAGCTTCCGTAGTAGCGTATTATCTGTTCAACCATGTGAGGGTACGTGTACTTGCATGGAAGGATCCGTTTGCGATTTACAATGAAGGCGGTTTGCAGCTGGCGCAGTCATTGATGGCAATTGGGACAGGAAGCTGGTTCGGCATGGGACTCATGCAGGGGGCTGCGGATAAGATTCCGGTTTCAGAGTCGGATTATATTTTTTCGGCAATCGCAGAGGAAATGGGATTGATATTTGCAATCTGTCTGACGATGATCTGCGTCAGTGTGTATATTATGTTTCTTAATATCGCCATGGAACTGCATGATCGTTTCTACAAGCTTGTGGCACTTGGACTTGGAACCTGTTACATATTCCAGGTATTTCTCACGATTGGCGGTGTGACAAAGTTCATTCCGTCCACCGGGGTGACGCTTCCGCTTGTGAGTTACGGAGGAAGCTCAGTTTTAAGCACTGTGATCATGTTTGGTATTATTCAGGGACTTTATATAGTAAGAGAAGACGAGGAAGAGGATATTGAAAGAAAAAAAGCACAGCAATTACGAAATGGACAGGCTGGACGAAGAGCTTCAGAACCTTCCCGACGAAAGAACGTATCAACCTCAAAAGCGGCAAAGCGGCCAGCGCAGCGAAGGGCAGAAGAAAGGGGAAGGACCGCGGGAAAACAACCGCAAAAAATCAGTTCAGGAAAAGCCGGTTCGGGAAAAGCCTCTGTCAGAACGACGGGCACGAAAAGACCAGAAGGCGCGCGAAAAGGAAGAAGCTAAGAAAAAGAAGATGACCAACAAGGAATTTGCCAGAGTGACATATATGTTTGTAACATTGTTCCTTGTGATGATTGGATATATGGTATACTTCAATGTAGTGAAAAGCAAAGAAGTGATCAACAGCCCGTATAACGTACGTCAGGATCTTCTCGCCAAGCGTGTAGTCCGGGGAAAAATACTGGACTGTAACGGAGAAGTACTGGCACAGACTGTGACCGATGAAGACGGTACAGAGACCAGGGAATATCCGTATGACGATTTGTATGCGCATGTAGTTGGTTATTCTGTAAAAGGAAAATACGGGATCGAGTCGATTCAGAACTTTAATCTGCTGACTTCCAATGCATTTTTCCTTGAAAAGCTGGCAAAGGAATTCAAAGGAGAGAAAAATATAGGTGATAATGTGGTCACGACGCTGGATACGAAGCTGCAGCAGGCCGCGTATAACGCGCTGGGCAACAACAAGGGTGCCGTAGTGGTGATGGAAGCCAGCACAGGTAAGATTCTTGCTATGGTTTCCAAGCCGACATTCGATGCGAATACCGTAGCGGAGAATTGGGAAGCTTTGAACAACGATCCGGACAGTTCGCTCTTCAACCGAGCGACTATGGGACAGTATACGCCCGGTTCCACGTTCAAGATCGTCACGACTCTGGAATATTTAAGAGAACATCCCGATGCCGATGATGCCTATACACATTACTGCGAGGGATCTATCGAGGCGGACGGAACGACAATCCATTGCTACGGACAGACGGCTCACGGGCAGGAGGATCTTGCGGATTCTGTGGCAAATTCCTGCAATACATCATTTTCAAATATCGGGCTTCAGCTTGATAAAGATAAATGGAAGAAGACGACGGAGGACCTTCTGTTTGACAAAAAGATTCCGTGTGATCTGTCTTATCGCGAGAGCAGTTTCCGACTGACCGGTGATTCGGACAGTGCTGAGACGATGATGACCGCGATAGGCCAGGGGAAAACGGTGGTAACACCATATCACATGGCTATGATCACCGCAGCAATCGCGAACGGAGGAACCTTAATGAAGCCTTATCTGGTGGATCAGATCACCAATTATACCGGAACAACTGTGAAAAAATACATGCCGGAGAAATATGCGGATCTGATGACCTCGGCGGAGGCGGCGCAGCTTACCGAATATATGACGGATGTTGTGAATTACGGTACCGGAACTGCCCTTTCCGGAGAATCTTATACTGTGGCGGGCAAGACAGGAACGGCGGAAGTAAGCGTAGATAAGCAGACGGTTCATTCCTGGTTTGTAGGATTTTCCAACGTGGACAATCCGGACATTGTAGTCAGTGCGGTCGTGGAAAATGCTGATACGGCAAGCATCACCGGAACAAGTGTTGCGAAAAAGATATTTAATGCGTATTACTATCAATAGATAGTTATTCGGACGCAGAACGGATGGGAAACATGAAGTTTTACAAACATCTGTATGTCAGTGAGGACATCGGGAAAAAGAAAGAAAAAATTATCCGGAATATGAAGTCGGGCAAATATCCGCTGACAACCTATCTTCTTGTCCTGACCGAAGAAGGTGAGAATCAGCTTGAGTTCTATTCTGCATCGCTTTTGCGACAGGGAATGCTGTATGAGGAGGATATTTTTGTGGTTGGTCTGGCATCCGGATATGAAGATGCGGTCTATCTGGTAGAGGAGATTATCAGAGAAGTCTATGAAAAGACCGGCGATGTGGATATACGTTCCTATATTAGGGACCAGGAAAAGAAATAATATAGCGTGGGGGAATAGAAAAAGATGCTCCATCTCATCGGACTGATATTGAAAATCATAGGGATTATACTGGCTGTGATACTGGGAATTCTGGTATTGCTTGTTTGTATTGTCCTTCTGGTGCCGGTGCGGTACGCAGCCGACGCGGATTTTCCGGGAAATGTAAGTGAGATCAAAGCCCATGGAAGTGTCTCGTGGCTGCTTCATCTCATACGCTTGAAGGTTTCGTTTGAAAATGGGGAGCTGAAGTGGAAGCTCGGATTGGTTTGGCTTAGATTTTCCAGTGAAGCAGAGAAAGATAAGGAAGCAGCCCCGAAAGAAAAGAGGGGAAAAAAGAATAAAGAAAAATCTGTGAACGTGCCGAAAACACAAAGAATAGAAGAGAAAGATGTATCGGAAAATGCAAAGGAGAAGAAGTCTGCAGAAACCGGTAAGGAAGAGCGGGCAGAAGTCAAATTGCAGAAAACCGAAGTTCAGGGCAAGGAAACACAGAATACAAAATCAAAGGACGCAAAAGCTCTGGATGCAGAACATTTAAAAAAGGAGTCTCAAGATACGAAGTCTCATAAAACAGAACCGGAGGAAATGTCCCGAATCGAAAAACTTTGCGAGCGATTCCGAAAGATATTTGAAAAGATCAAATATACATTCCGGCAAATCTGTGATAAAATAAAAGCAATCGGCGAAACAAAAGAACAGATTACGGTATTTCTTGAGAATGAGAGTCATCAGAGGGCATTTGCAAAATTGATGAAAGAGACAGTCTGGATCAGGCGCTTCCTGAGACCGAAAGAAATAACGGGGGATATTCATTTCGGTTTTGAGGATCCGTATTTAACCGGCAAGACGCTTGCACTGCTCAGTATGATTTATCCCTTTGTGGGGGAACATATGAACATAGAGCCTGATTTTGAAGAAAAAGTGCTGGAAGGAAGCGTTAAGATCCGGGGCGGACTACGGCTGTTTCATCTGATAGCGCTTGTCTGGTGCCTGATCTGGAACAGAGATATCCGTATACTGATCAAAGATGTGCGTAAAAGAATGAAATAATAAAGAATCGTTCAGAATAGAAGAAAGAAAACAGGAGGAACAGATTATGGCAGAAGAAAATCGATTCAAGGACACAATGGATTCCTTATTCAAAGGAATGAATGGAGTGGTATCTTCCAAAACGGTAGTAGGAGATGCGATCCATATCGGAGATACAATCATTCTCCCTCTTGTCGACGTTTCCTTTGCAGTAGGCGCCGGTGCATTTAACGCGGATAAGAAAGAAAAGGGAGCCGGCGGACTTGGAGGAAAGATGACCCCGTGTGCCGTGCTTGTCATTCAGAACGGAACGACCCGTCTTGTCAATATCAAGAACCAGGATACGATGACCAAGATTCTCGATATGGTTCCGGATGTCATCGACAGACTGAAAGCACCGAAAACGGACAAAATGACCGAAGAGGATGTGGTGGATATCCTGGACGGAGCTGAGAAAGAAGCTGAGAAGAAAGCATAAACAGGCCGTCACGAATACTCCCGGGAAACATAACATACAATATAGAAAGAGACCGGAAGCAGGGATGGAAATAAAATGAAACGGATCATCGGATTTGCGCTGTTTTTTATCGCGGTCGGAATCATAATAATGATGTTTCTTCCCAATATTTTCGTGGGAATACTTATTGCTCTGCTGTGTATTTTATTCGGCTACCTGCTTTTTTGCAGCTGCTGAAAAAGAAAATGATATCACAGAAAACAGTCAAATAAAATAGTAAAGAAAAGCCTTGCAGATGCAGGGCTTTTATGATATAATTTGAGCGTTGCAAAAAAACACGTATGTGGTTCATCCCAATGGTGCCAACGCATCAGATGCACGGTTTTGGGACCTAAACATACGGAAGTAAAAAACCAAATGGAGGAAAGAAACATGAGCGTTATTTCAATGAAACAACTTTTAGAAGCAGGTGTTCATTTTGGACATCAGACCAGAAGATGGAACCCTAAAATGGCTGAGTACATCTACACAGAAAGAAACGGAATCTACATTATCGACTTACAGAAATCCGTTGGAAAAGTAGATGAAGCTTACCAGGCAGTTGCTGATATCGCAGCTGAAGGCGGAAAGATCCTGTTTGTAGGAACAAAGAAACAGGCTCAGGATGCTATCAAGACAGAAGCAGAACGCTGCGGAATGTTCTATGTAAATGAAAGATGGTTAGGTGGTATGCTTACCAACTTCAAGACAATCCAGAGCAGAATCGAACGTCTGAAAGAGATCGAGACAATGGCTGAAGACGGAACATTTGACGTACTGCCGAAGAAAGAAGTTATCGCTCTTAAGAAAGAATGGGAAAAACTGGAAAAGAACCTTGGCGGTATCAAGGAAATGAAGAACATCCCGGATGCAATCTTCGTAGTAGACCCGAAGAAAGAAAGAATCTGCGTTCAGGAAGCACACACTCTGGGAATCCCGCTGATCGGTATCGCAGACACAAACTGTGATCCGGAAGAACTTGATTATGTAATTCCAGGAAATGATGATGCTATCAGAGCCGTAAAACTGATCGTTTCCAAGATGGCAGACGCTGTTATCGAAGCAAATCAGGGAGCAGCTGAAGACGTTGTTTACGAAGGTGAAGACGTAGAAGTAGCTGAGGCTGAAGAAGCAGTAGAAGAATAAGAAATTTGATATAACAGATGATGCACGAATATATCAGTTGGAGGAAAAAATCATGGCAATTACAGCAAGCATGGTAAAAGAATTAAGAGAAATGACAGGCGCCGGAATGATGGACTGCAAGAAAGCTCTGAGCGAAACAAACGGAGATATGGATGCAGCAATCGAATTCCTTAGAAAAAATGGTGAAGCAAAAGCTGTTAAGAAAGCCGGACGTATCGCAGCAGAAGGTATCGTAATGGCAGATGTTCAGGGTGATAACACAGCAGCAATCGTTGAAGTAAACTCTGAGACAGACTTCGTTGCTAAGAATGCTGATTTCCAGGCATTCGTTAAAGCAGTAGTTAACCAGGCATTAGCAACCGAGAACACTGAGATGGAAGCATTCATGGCAGAAGCTTGGAATGAAGACACAAGCAAGACTGTAAATGATGCATTAACAGAGAAGATCGCTATCATCGGAGAAAAACTCAGCATCAGAAGATTTGAAAAAGTATCTATCGACAATGGTGCAGTTGTATCCTACATCCACGGCGGCGGAAGAATCGGTGTTTTAGTTGTAGCTGAAACAGCAGTAGTTAACGATGCAGTAAAAGAAGCACTCAAGAACGTTGCAATGCAGGTTGCAGCATTAAATGCAAAATTTGTCAGCCAGGCAGAAGTTGATGCTGAATATCTTGCACATGAGAAAGAAATTCTTCTTGCTCAGATCATGAACGATCCGAAAGAATCTCAGAAACCGGAAAAGGTTATTCAGGGAATGATCAACGGACGTATCAACAAAGAAATGAAAGAAATCTGTCTGTTAGACCAGGTATATGTAAAAGCAGAAGACGGAAAACAGTCTGTTGCTAAATACCTTGAAGAAGTTGGAAAAGCTAACGGAACTACAATCAAGCTTCAGAAGTTCGTTCGTTTCGAGACTGGAGAAGGTCTTGAGAAGAAGAATGAAGACTTCGCAGCAGAAGTTGCAGCTCAGATCAACGGCTAAATAAATCAGATTTTTTAAGGGCTCTGAAAGCTTTATAAACACTTGATTCTAGTGGTTATAAGGTTTTCGGAGCTTTTTCTTTGAGAAAAGATAACTATCTGCAATCCCGAAAATTGACACATTTACATATAATAATAGTCTATTGAGAATAAAGATTATTTGGTATAATATAAGTAAAGTCCAGGGGAATAATATCCTAAGCGGCAGGTTACTGATAATCCGGTTCAATCATTAGTAAAAGGAAATTTGATTATGTACCATAAATTAAAAATCTCTCATAAATGGAATGTGGCGGATACAATTACCACCATGCGGATGGCAGCTACTGTTTTTCTGTTTTTTCTTCCGCTTACATCTACTTTGTTTGTTGTGATTTATACATTTGCGGGTATTACGGATGTATTAGATGGGTGGATTGCAAGAAAATCAGGAAAGGCAAGTGAATTCGGTGCCAGACTGGACAGCATTTCTGACTTGTTCTTTTACAGTGTTTTGCTGATTCGTCTTTTCCCGATTTTGTACCGGACACTTCCGGGAGAAATCTGGTATGTAGTATTGGCAATCATACTTGTACGTCTTGCAGCATACATCACAGCAGCAGTCAAATATCATCGCTTTGCGTCAATTCATACATGGATGAATAAGTTGACCGGTGCGTCGGTATTTCTGTTGCCTTATATTCTTTTGGTTTCGTCAGGTGTAGGGTATTGTTGGGCAGTATGTATGTTGGCATTTGCTGCGTCGGCAGAGGAACTTGCAATTCATCTTTTACGGAAAGAATATCTTGCGGACAGAAAGTCCTTTCTACAAAAAAATAGAGATGATATCTATGTTGATAACGAAGAGGGAAGAAGTTAATGGGGAGGTAAGACTATGAAAAGGTATGTTGCCCTGCTAAGAGGCATCAATATAAGTGGAAAAAATAAAGTACCAATGTCTGAGTTAAAGAAATGCTTTGAAAAACTTGCATTTGAAGAAGTTAAGACATATTTGAACAGTGGTAATGTGATTTTTTCCAGTAATGAAGATAATACAGAGAAAATGACAGCACAAATTCAAATGATGATTCATAATCAGTTTGATTTAGATATTGCTGTTCTTGTCATATCAAAAGAAATGCTTGAAGATATTTTACAAAGTGCACCTGACTGGTGGGATAATGACAACAAAGAAATCTATGATAATCTGATTTTCATTATACCTCCGGCTAAATCTTCTGATGTATACAGTGAGATTGGAGAGCCTAAAAAAGGGTTAGAAAAGATAGAAGGTTATAAAGAAGTTATATTCTGGTCTTTTAGTCGTAAAGATTATCAAAAAACGAATTGGTGGTCTAAGACAGCAAGTGCAGGTATAGGAACTAAGCTAACGATAAGAACAGCGAATACTGTCAGAAAAATAGTTCAAATGTAAGCACTTTTATGATGGAGCTGGTATTCTGGCCAACGTATATCGAGAAATATCTTGACAAGTAAACGGTCGTTCACTATAATTGTGGTAAACGACCGTTTTCTTAATCGCCATGAATAAGAAAATGATTCAGTGAACCATTTTGAATGGAGAAAATAAAAATGTCTGATACAAGGGAACGAATATTGATGACTGCTCTTCACCTGTTTGCGAGGGATGGTTATGAGGCTGTACCGGTAAGCGCAATTGCAGGAGAATTGGGAATGACGAAGGGAGCTCTCTATAAGCATTATAAAAACAAACGTGATATTT
This sequence comes from Bariatricus sp. HCP28S3_F11, assembly GCF_052065395.1. Taxonomy (NCBI): domain Bacteria; kingdom Bacillati; phylum Bacillota; class Clostridia; order Lachnospirales; family Lachnospiraceae; genus Bariatricus; species Bariatricus sp. HCP28S3_F11. The sequence continues at coordinate 144,960 of NZ_JBQHUC010000001.1, forward strand.
TTGACAGTATCGTTGAGAGGATGTATCAAATTGATGCTGAACGGGCGCGGAAATATGAAGTACCGCAAGAGAAATATGAAATCCAGCCGAAAGCATATGAGAATCAGTCCGTGGAAAATGTGATTGAATTTACCATTGCTCAGTTTTTCTTATGGACGGAAGATGATTTCGCATGCGATTTTCGCAAGATGCTGACACTGGAGCAATACCGCAATGAAGAAATGGCAGAACTTTACAGTCAGTGTATCGTAGCAGGACCGGTCGACTACATAGAAGACTTATTTCGAGGGCTGATCCGGGAAGGAGTATTGAAAGAGGAAAATCCCAGGCAGCTTGCGGTAGAATATTATGCGCCGCTTTTTCTTCTTATCAGTATGTCCGATCGGACACGGGGAAATGAGGATTATGCCACAATACTCCGTAATCATGCAGAACATTTTATGCAGAGTCATGGGAGAGACCCGGGAGAGAGAATACAATGAGAAACGAGATAGATATGAAGCAATACGGCCTGTCTAAAACGATTGAAAAAACAGCGGAATGTTTTGAAGATTTGATTGTTTCGCGGGTTATTTCACAGGAAAAGGGAATCTATCGGCTGGTATCTTCACAGGGAGAAAAATGGGGAGAAATATCGGGCAGATTCCATTATGATGTCCAGGCAAAATCAGAATATCCGGCGGTGGGCGATTTCGTTATGGCTGACTGGAACAAAAGCGGCGGAAATGCAGTAATCCACCATGTTCTTCCAAGAAAAAGTTGCTTTATCCGAAAAGCTGCCGGTGAAAAAAATGAGGAGCAGATTGTTGCTGCCAATATCGATACTGTATTCTTGTGTATGTCTCTGAATAATGATTTTAATCTGCGGCGCCTGGAGCGTTATGTATCGATTGCATGGAACAGTGGAGCAATGCCGGTTGTTGTGTTGACAAAATCAGACCTGTGCAAGGATCTGGAACAAAAACTGTTCGAAGTATCTTCTGCAGCAGCGAGTGTGGATGTTTTAGTGACGAACACGATCGATCAAAACGGTTATGAGCAGATTTATCCGTATCTTACTGAAGAAAAGACAATCGCATTGATCGGTTCGTCCGGTGTCGGAAAGTCTACTTTAATCAATTGCCTGCTGGGTGAAAAGCATTTGGATACAAACGGACTGAGGAATGATGAGAAAGGACGGCACACGACAACCCATCGTGAACTGATTCTTCTGCCATCCGGCGGTATGGTGATTGATACACCGGGGATGCGTGAACTGGGAATGTGGGATGCCGGAGACGGAATCGATCAGACTTTTTCAGATATCGAGAAATTGGCGCTTAAATGCCGTTTCCGTGATTGTACTCATTCAGGCAGCGAACCGGGATGTGCAGTACAGGAGGCAGTAGAGCATGGTGAACTACCGATTGAACGGCTCCGCTCCTGGCAGAAGCTGATGAATGAGAATCGGTATGCAGAAGATACACAAGGTTATCTGGCTGAGAAAAAACAAAAATTTAAAAACATTGCAAAAATCAATAAAAAGAATCGAAAAGGATAAAGAAAAAATGAGCACCAGCAATATTTTAATACGTTTAGAGAGAAAAGAAGAATATCGGGAAGTAGAAAACTTAGTGAGAGAAAGTTTCTGGAATGCATATCGTCCGGGATGTTATGAGCATTATGTGCTGAATCAGCTCCGGAACGATCCGGCGTTTGTTCAGGAACTTGATTTTGTTATGTACCTCAGTACACAGGAAAATGCTCCGGTGGAGCATGCCGATGCGGAACAGGATGGTAAGCTGATTGGGCAGAACATGTTTATGAGAGCAAATATCAAAGCAGATGACGGCAGAACGATTCCTATCATGGCGATGGGGCCAATCTGTATTGCGCCTGAACTGAAAAGAAAAGGATATGGAAAAATTTTGTTAGACTACTCCTTTGAGAAAGCGAAAGAACTTGGCTGTGGCGCGGTTTGTTTTGAAGGAAACATTGATTTATTTTAGAACTGGAGGAGATTTATGAAAAATCAGGATGCAATACCATTTCCGGACGAACTTAAGCATCTTTTTGAGACGAATTTGGGAAGTCATTTCGTTTTTGGTCATATCTGTGCGTGGCAGTTCGTCTTTGTGCGAATATAATGACATGAATATATGACACATATCCTGTAATACATCTAATTCAAAACAATCTGAGAATACCTTATCTTTGGGTAAAAAATCGTCTGGGTTTTTCCGATAATATCCCTCCGTCCCATATTTTGATAAAAGCGTATATATATGAAACAGTGTTGTTAAAAGATGCTGATGCCATTCAATATCCGGAGTGAAAATAATATATGGAAGGTCAGAATGATATAAAACTGACAACAGATATTTGTTGTAAATATCGCTGGTTATTGGTGCAATCAGGGTGCCGGAGAATAAAATATTCGGGCAAATGCAATCTGTCATTTCTGTTTTTGTTGATCCAGTGGCATGGCCGGCAATTTATGAAGAACTGGATCTACCGGTTTCTTATGTCAGCATAGTATCTATGCTGATTTCAGGAGGAACTGTCATTTCCAGTTTATTGAGTGTCAGGTTAGTAGCAAGGCTGGGACCGATCTTTCCAAATATGACATATCTAACTCCTAAATTATTTGGTGCGGAGGTCTCACAGTCAGTGATTGGAATACAAATGGCATCTTCCTATCTTAGTATAATGTTGACACCGGCATTTTTCGGTGTGCTGGCACAAAATATGGGTATCTGTTGTTCTGTACCATTTCTGAGTGTGATGTTTGTAATGATGGCGGGTATGATAATATATGTTAAATGCATAAAGTCTTAGTTTATTCACTTGTTGTTAGATTTTTGTATTTTTTGGGAGGAATACCCACTGTCTTTTTAAAAACGGTAATAAAATAATTATAGTCTTTAAAACCACATTGTGCTGATATTTCTGCCAAAGGCAATTCGGATTCCATTAACATTTTTTTTGCTTTTTGGATTCGAAGATTACGAATATGCTCAGCAATCCCGGTTCCGTAATTCTGACTTGCTATTTCATATAGCTGAGTTTTTCCAATTCCAAATTCATGTGCAATCTGCATGGCATCGATATCCTCTGTAAAGTGAGATTGAATATATTCATCAATTCGAACAGGGAGCTTCTGACTGCGAAGAGAGGCCATTCGTTCCAGACACAAATATGCTGCAACCGCTTCCAGAATATGAGAAGCGGAGGTAATATAACTCTCTGTTTTGAGTGGCTGCATGAAACAGGCTTTTTGTAAATCTGACATATTGATTTTGTAAATCTGACATCTTTTCTTTATTTCTTTCCAACCGATTTCGTGTGACTCATATGCAAATACATGACCAAAAAGAAGATATCCGATGATGATATTTCCCATGTAAAGCGGACGGATGCTTTCTGTTAACCCTGCATGACACTGATAGGTATATAATGAATGACGTTTAGCAGCAATTCTGCATGCATTTTCATCACAATGCTGGCATTCATTTCTGCCAGCTTCATCCGTGCGAATTATCTGGCAAAAAGGAGCAATATTTTCAGGATATGCAGCGAGTTCATGAAAATTCTCGTCAAATATTGTGATACGAATCTGCGTAAGGTTATAAAAATCTTTTAACAAAGCATTCAGCTTTGTAATGTCAAAAGTTGATATCATACTGAATCTCCATTCTTTTTTTTGATTCTAGCATATCTGCGAACAAATTCAAAGTAAAAAGAACATACTTCTATATAAAAACAGAAAAAAAGAGGATAGTATTTATAGTACTAAGAAGATAAGGAGGATAACGAATATGTTAGCAACATTAAACGATGTAATGAAGATTGCAGAGGAAAAAAAGATAGCTGTTGGATCCTTTAATACGCCAAACCTCGAAGCGCTTCAAGCAGTAATTGAAGCGGCGGAGGAACTGGATTTACCGGTTATCATTCAGTTTGCACAGTGTCATGAACCGTGGATTCCACTTGCTATGATTGGACCAATTATGGTTAATGCAGCGAAAAAATCCAAAGTTCCGGTATGTGTTCATCTGGATCATGGTGAGACCCTGGAATATTTGCAACAGGCACTTGATATGGGATTTACATCAATTATGTATGATGGATCCACACTTTCCTATGAAGAAAATCTGGAGAATACAAAAAGAGCAGTTGCCATGGCAACTAAGACAGGGGCTTCGGTAGAGGCAGAGCTTGGCTCTATGGGAAGAAGAGAGTCTGGTGCTGGGGATGACAGTGGTGAGAACGATGACACCAAGATCTATACAGACCCGCATCAGGCGAAAGTATTCGTTGAAGAGACAGGAATTGATGCGCTTGCCTGCTCTTTTGGTACAACACACGGCATTTACTTAACACAGCCGAAACTGGATTTTGATGTAGTAAAAAATGTACGTGCGCTGACAGAACAGATTCCGATTGTAATGCATGGAGGATCCGGAGTGAGCAGAGAGGATTATCGAAAAGCCATCGAAGCCGGGACAAGGAAAGTAAACTATTTTACTTATATGGACAAGTCCGGTGGTAATGCGGTAGCGGAATATGTAAACAGCGTAAAAGAAGGAGAACCATTGTTTTTCTCGTCTGCGTCCATGGCGGCAAGGGATGCAATGAAAGAAAATGTAAAAGCAGCAATGAAAATGTTTGCATTAATGGATTAAGAAAAAGGAGAAGCGAAAATGAGAAAAAAGATGACATTTGCACTAGCATTTTGTAACCGTGGATTTATGCCGGGAGAACTGATTTACGGAGCAAGAGAAGATATGATTAAGGCTGTCACGGATGCGGGGTATGACTACATTGCCATGGATGCGGAACTGACCAGGTATGGCGGGATCGAAACGAGAGATGAAGGACTTCTCTATGCAAAATGGTTAAAGGAACATGAGGGAGAATATGATGGAGTAATCTTTTCTATGCCGATTTTTGCAGATGAGAACGGGGCAATCACGGCACTGCAGGATGCGGGGGTTCCGATTCTGATGCAGGCTTATCCGGATGAAATTGGTAAGATGGATTTTGCTCACAGAAGAGATGCATACTGCGGAAAATTCTCTGTTACAGATGTATTTACCCAGTATAACGTACCTTTTACTGTTATGAAGCCGCATGTCGTACATCCGTTATCGAAAGCATTTGCACAGAATTTAAGAGACTTCGCGGCAATCTGTCGTGTGGTAAATGGAATGAAACGATTCAATGTGGGATGCATCGGAGCAAGAACGACTGCGTTTAAGACCGTTCGTTTCGATGAAATCACGTTACAGAAATACGGAATCAATGTGGAATCCTTTGATCTCTCCGAGTTGATCTATAAGGTAGAGCATAAGGCAGACGACGATGCGGCAGTTGCGGAAAAAATCAAAGTTCTGGAGAATTACACAGATTTTACAAGAGTGCCGGAAGCCAATAAACTAATGCTTGCAAAAATATCTGTTGTAATTGATGAATATATTGATGAATACCATCTGGATGCCCTGACTTTGCGCTGCTGGAATGAGATGGAGACCTATATGAGGGTATGTCCGTGTGTCCTGTTAAGTGAATTAAATGACAGAGGTATTGTTGCTTCCTGTGAGATTGATATGTGTTCCGCGCTGACCATGCGTGCCATGAATCTTGCAAGCGAAGAGCCGACCGCTGTACTGGATTGGAATAATAACTATGGTGATGATGAGAATAAGGTGATCTTATTCCACTGCGGACCAGTTGCCCAAAGCTTAATGACGGAAAAAGGAACAGTTACTGAGCATAAGATGTTTGCAAAAAGTGATCCGGGTTCCGGATGGGGATGTAACGAAGGAAGAATTAAGGCATTCCCAACTACTATCTCTAACTGCCAGACCAAGGACGGTAAAATTATTGTGTATGCAAGTGAGGCGCAGTTTACAGACGATCCGATTGAAGATGCATTCTTCGGCTGCGGCGGTGTCTGTGAAATTCCGGATTTGCAGAATAAGCTGATTAAACTTGCAAGGGGAGGTTTCAAACATCACACTTCGGTAGGTGTTGGTCACATGAAAGAAATCTTAAAAGAGGCATTTACCACCTATCTTGGATATGAATGGGTAGATATCGATTAGGAGGAATGTGGCATGAAAATTGCAGGATTGGATATCGGCACGACAGGCTGCAAATGTACGGTCTTTGATGAGAATGGGAAATATCTGGACAAGGCATATCGGGACTATCCGGTAAAGCGGACGGTTGGAGGGCATGAAATTGACATTTCTGCTGTGATGGACGGGGTCTATGCTTCCATTCGGGAGATGGCGGAAAAATACCCGGATATTGCGGGGATCGGTGTTACCAGTTTTGGAGAGACTTTTGTCTGTGTGGATGAGACGGGAGAACCGCTTCACCCGGCCATGCTCTATACGGATCCGAGGGGAAAGGAAGAGTGCCGGGAGCTGGTTGAAAAGCTTGGAGAGCGGGAGATTGCGAATATTACCGGTCTCCGTCCGCATGAAATGTACAGCATTTCCAAAATTATGTGGATCAAGAAGAATCAGCCGGAGGTATATTCTTCTGCCCGTAAGATTTTTTTGATGGAAGATTATGTGGTCTATCATCTGACGGGAAATGCACAGATTGATTATTCCCTTGCCACCAGAACGATGGCATTTGATATCCGAAACCTCTGCTGGAGTCGAGAAATATTTGAGGCGGCAGGAATTGATATGGGACTGATGGCAAAGCCGGTATCGACCGGAACTGTTGCCGGGACGATCAGTCTGGCAGCAGTACAAAAGACGGGACTTTGCGGGGATACAAAAGTAGTTTCTGTGAGTCACGATCAGGTATCAGCAGCTGTAGGAGCAGGTGCTTTTGATGGCTCTGTAGCCGTGGATGGGGCCGGAACAGTAGAATGCCTTACTCCGGTGTATGATCAGATACCAGACATCGACGTGATGTATCAAGGATATTTTTCTGTAGTGCCTTACGTGATACCGGGAAAATATGTAGCATATGCATTTTCCTACACTGGGGGAGCCCTGATGCAGTGGTGTACGGAGACAATGGCAAAAAAAGAAATGCAGTTGGCGAAAGAACAGGGGATTTCTGTCAATGAGTATCTGGAACAGGCTTATGCGTCTCAGAAAGAAGAGATTCCAAGCGGGCTTCTGGTGCTGCCTCATTTTGCAGGCGCTGCAACCCCTTATATGGATACTGGTTCTAAAGGGGCTGTTTTGGGGCTTACAACGGCAACGACGACAGCTGATATTTATCGCGGTTGTATGGAAGGCGTTGTCTATGAAATGTATCTGAATATGCAAGCACTTCAGGGTTCAGGAATCCGGTTTGAAAAAATCCACGCCACCGGCGGTGGAGCCCATTCTGAAGAATGGATGCAGATGAAGGCAGATATGCTGAATGTGCCTATGGTTGCATTGAAAACTGTAGATGCAGGAACGGTAGGAAGTGCTATGCTTACTGGAATTGCGATAGGACTTTTTCACGATTTGCAGGATGCCGCGTTTCATATGGTGGAAGAAATTAAAACTTATGAACCAAGACCGGCAATGCATGAAAAGTATATGAGAATCTATGAAAAATATCAAAATGTATATCAGGCAGTCAGACCACTCATGTAGTGGTACAGTCTGTCCGGGAAAGGTGAAGAGAAAATGAATCCATATATAGGACATGACACACAGTTGTATGGAGTAGAAGAACATCGTCTTATAGGGGGAAAAGGTGACGGTATGCGTCTCTTTGAAGTGAATAATGGAAAGGGGCTTATGCTCACTATTTCGCCTGACAGATGCGGTGATATTACCAGATTGCGTTTTAAGGGAATCAATATGAGCTACCTGTCTCCTTGCGGATATGCAGCACCGGCTTATTATGACAGTATCGGAGTAAACTGGCTGAAGACCTTTACGGCTGGCTTTCTTACCACTTGCGGACTACAGGCAGTGGGCTCTCCATGCATGGATGAAGGAGAAGAACTTCCACTCCATGGTTCTATCGGTAATCAGCCCTGTGAGCAGGCCTACTGGACCGAAGACGAAGCCGGTCTTGTTATTCATACCGCAGTAAAAGATGAGACCATTTTTGGCAGAAAACTCCGGATGGAACGTAAAATTCAGGTTTCTACTAGGGAAAATTCCTTCGAGATCTGTGATACGATCTGCAATACAGGAGATAAAATAGAGCCTGTTGAGATTCTGTATCACATGAATATGGGATATCCATTGCTGGACGAAGACAGCATTGTGAAAATACCAGCGGCAGAGGTACTGCCAAGGGATGATCATGCCGCAGAGGACATAGAAAATTGGATGCATATGGAGAAACCGACAGTCGGATATCAGGAACGCTGTTATTATCATAAGTTTGCAGATGAGGCAGGAAGAGCTTCTATCTTTCAGCCGAAACTGGGAATAGGACTGAGTATTTCTTTTGACGCAACGGAACTGGACGGGTTTGTGGAATGGAAGATGATGGGAGTCAGAGATTATGTGCTTGGTCTGGAATGCGGCAACTGTTACCCGGACGGTCGCGATGTAATGAGAAAAGCCGGAATGTTGAAATTCCTGAGTCCTGGAGAAAAGAAAACATATAATGTAAAAATCACCATGATAGATTTATGTGAAAAATAAAAGTGATGAAAGATTGAAAAGCCATGTACAGGAATAAAAGTCCGTATATGGCTTTTTAGATGTCAAGGGTTTTGTTTCGTAGTTTTTCCTGATACTGTTTGGGAGTCATATGATAATACTGGTCGAAAACCTTATAGAAATGTGCCCGGTTGGAGAAATGCAGTTTCTCTGTAATTTGTGAGATATTCATTTGGGTACTGCATAACATGGTTTCAGCGGCAGCCATGGTAAAGGTCATACTGTATTTAAAAAGGCTTTTTCCTGTTGCTTTTTTCACTATTCTTCCGATGTATGAGCCATCATAATTAAGAATCTGTGCAAGCTCATGATTCGTAATCCGCCCGTTTCGTTCTTCCAGAATCTGGTCAATACGGGCCATAAGTAAGGAATCCATTCGTGCTCTGGTTGTGACATGTTCTACATGATAATAACGTGAATCGGATAAAATAAAAATGCAAATCCATACATTGTAAATGGTTTGATCAGCCAGTTGACAATCCATGTGACAAACAGACCTTTTGGGTTTTTACCGACGTTTTGTATACTCCGAAAATCTACTTTCAGCATCATGGGATAGATCATAACCCAGATTAGCACAGCCATTGGAATAGAAATTCTTGCATATTCAAATTTGTTTGAAAATGCAGGAAGTGCAGGGGCAAAATGTCCTAGAAGGACACCTACGATCATACAAAGGAACACCCACACTGTCAGGTAGCGTTGGAAAAAATTAATACCTGTATTTTTTTCTTCTTTTATTATGATTTTATACCTCCTCATCCAGCAATTGATTTTTCAGTGCAAGGACTTTTTATGAACGCATACAAAAGCAACTTTGGGTTTATGAGTCATATATGTGTTCCTCCTTTGATCGAATTATAGAAATTATTCTATTTGTTGTTTATATGAAAACCGATGCTGATTATTGCATTAAAAATAGCATCGGTCTCAATTGCAATCACAATTGCAATTACAATGACTGCTCTGATGGCATATACAGTCAGGTTTATCAGAAAAAACACGTCCAAGACTCTGATAAAATGAATCCAACTGTTCTTTGTTCAGCGAGTAGTAAGTATTTTTTCCATCTCTGCGATCAATTACGACATTTGCTTCGATTAAAACTCTCATATCATGAGATAAGGTGGGCTGGGTGATATGGAATGCTTCCAGAATTCGGCATGCACACAATTCACCACATGACAGCATATCAACAATTTTTAGACGTTTAGGATCTGAAATGGCTTTTAAAATCTTACCCAAATCTTTATAGCTCTGTTCCAAATTGTATTACCTCTTGTATATTTATAGAATTTCTTCTATATGTTATTATATGCCTTGATTAATAATGAGTCAATATCAAATTGAAGATATTCTATATTTGTATTGACAAATGGTTATATAAGTAATATTATTAATAATACATAGAAGATGTTCAATGTGTTGGCAAAAGGGAAAACATTATGGAGATAGATTATATACAGTATTCAAAAATATTTAAAGTTTTTTCTGATCCAAAGAGACTTAAGATTATTGATATGTTATCGAATGGAGAATTATGTGCGTGTAAAATACAGGAAGAATTTCACATTACACAGCCGACTTTATCACATGATATGAAACAGCTATGTGATGCTGGTGTTGTAAATTCCCGAAAAGAAGGAAAGTGGATGCATTATTCTTTGAATCTGGAAAAAATGAATGAAATTTATAAAGTGATAGGCAAATTAATGGTGCCGGATGAATTTCAGAAAATTGTAGATTGTGATTGTAATAAATAGATTATAACCGGCTTTATGCCGGTTAAAAAATACATAATAAATAGAAAAATTCGAATGCGTGAATGTGAGGAGAAAAAAGATGGAAGTTTTAAAATCGATAGGTCTGTTTATTCAGAATCAGATCTTAGGAATGAAATGGCTGAATGTGGTAATTCGGAATGGTTTATCTGCGATAGGAGTGGATGTTTCAACAAGGATAGGTGGCAGCATACTGTTTTTCATCTATGATATCATTAAGATTACTGTATTATTATGTTTTTTGATATTTATAATTTCTTATATCCAAAGTTATTTTCCACCGGAACGAAGCAGGAAAATTCTCGGGCAGTTTCATGGAATATGGGCAAATATGATTGCGGCTCTTCTCGGAACAGTTACACCATTTTGTTCCTGTTCTTCAATTCCGTTATTTATTGGTTTTACAAGTGCAGGACTTCCTTTGGGAGTTACTTTTTCATTTTTAATCTCCTCACCGATGGTCGATCTGGGAAGCCTCGTACTTCTTATGAGTATTTTTGGAGCAAAAGTTGCGGTTGCCTATGTGGTTGTGGGATTGATTATTGCTGTTCTTGGCGGTACATTAATTGAAAAAATGCACATGGAGAAATATGTGGAAGAATTTATTCGGAGTGCAAGTGGAGTAGATATTGAATTGCCTGATTTAACAATTACGGATCGTTTGATTTATGCAAAAGACCAGATGACAGGCACGTTCCGAAAAGTATTTCCGTACATTCTTATAGGTGTTGGAGTCGGTGCAATAATCCATAACTGGATACCGGAACATATCATTCAGACTGTTCTTGGTAATAACAATCCATTTGCAGTCATTCTGGCTGTTATAGTTGGAGTTCCAATGTATGCGGACATCTTTGGAACCATCCCGGTTGCGGAGGCATTACTGGCAAAAGGAGCTCAGCTTGGGACAATTCTCAGTTTTATGATGGCGGTTACGACACTGAGTCTGCCCTCAATTATTATGCTTAAAAAAGCGATAAAACCGAAATTATTAGGATTATTTGTTGGAATTTGTACGGGCGGCATTATTATTGTCGGATATTTGTTTAATATATTTCTGTAGGGACGTTTCTTTTGCCACGATGCTGGGGGCAAAAGTCCTGGCATCGAACGTCCCTTTTTTGCTTTTTGTTGCTATTTATAAGTTTCTACCGTAGTTTTCGGTATATTTGGTGTCGATTGTAACTATACCCTTCCCATATTCTTATGCCAATAGAGGATTTTCTGCATAGTTCGAAGACCCTTTCACATAGTGAAAGAGTTTTCTAAAATTCAACGCTGCGATTTTACTTCCGAAGAAGAACCTTCCTCTTTGTTTTCCACGTGGAAGCTTTTCCAGATGATAGTTTCTTCGAAGAATTGAGGGAATCGTTTCTACTCCGTTTCGTATCCTGCGATACAGATTATATGTTTCACTAGACATTCTCTCCTCTAGTGCGAGGCGAATCAGGCTCTTTTTCTAGGTGTGTTTCCTGCCGGACACTTTATCACTTTTGTTTTTTCTTCGTCCATTTCAAATCCGGAAACATCTCGCCGATTCTTTTTGGCTGTCAATGCAGTAGGAAGTAGTTCGATGTTCTTTTATAAACTGTGAGTCTGAATGGATATTGGGTTCATACTCATAGCTGGTTACAACAGAACCATTTTTCCCAACAGTTTCCTCTACATTAGCCACATAGCCGCGATATTCTTTCCCTGCTTTCCTTCGGTATGTAGCCTCAGGATCAGTTGGATTTAACAGCATGGTCGAATTGCCGAGGTTGTCTTCCTTAGTAATCCAGCGACGTTTTCCCTGTTCGACAATGGACTGCTCTGAAAAACAGCGAATAAAAAGTTCATACTCAGAGACATCTTCGAATCCTGTTTTGGCGATTTCTTTATTATAGTTTTGGATGGCAGCTTTGTATAAATCAACTCCGTGAGTTTGTTCATAATCATAACATCTACGGCGAAAACTTTTGCCCAGGAATTTTCTAACGCTTTTTGCTCACGTGCAGTGAGGTTTAAAAAACTATCGAACAGAGGTTAAGATCGGAGACAATTGCATGATGGCTCCGAATGTGGCGATCTATACTGCCGGGCACCCAATCCATCCGGATACCAGAAATACGGCATACGAATACGGGATTGAGGTGAACATCGGAAATAATGTCTGGATCGGCGGAAATTCCGTGATTTGTCCGGGTGTCACAATCGGGGATAATGTCGTGATCGGAGCGGGAAGCGTGGTCACGAAAGACATTCCGGATTGGTCCGTTGCGGCCGGGAACCCGTGCAGAGTCATCCGAAAGATCACCGAAGCGGACAGAAAAATCTATTTCAAGGATAGAGAATTCGATGAGGAAGCCTGGGAGCAGGTCACCGGGCAGGAAAGATAATAAATTCAAATACGATTCGGCGTACTTGCTCCAAAGCGGCAATCTACTGATAATCCACTTTAACCAGGCATAGTCCGCAGGCCGGTGCCATAAATCCGGCTGCTTTGCGGCTGGCGGCATCCAGCACGTCGTTCATGTTTTCCGGCTGTCGCATTCCGAAACCCACTTCCAGAAGGGTTCCGGTCAGAATGCGGACCATGTTCTGGAGGAATCCGTCGCCGTGGTAAGTAAATATAATATAAGGTCCTTTCTGGACGATCTGAATAGAATCAACCGTGCGAACGGTTGATTTTTTAAATCTGGGATTTCCACAAAAGCTTTTGAAATCATGCTGACCGGTCAGATATGCGGCAGCCTTCTGCATGCTTCGAATATCCGGATTCCGGTCGAGTATATAGACATAGTTCCGGTCAAATACCGGCTTGGCAGATCCGGCATAGCAGGTGTATTCATATGTTTTCCCGACAGCCATGTAGCGGCTGTGGAAGCGCGGTGATGCTTCATGGACTTCCAGGATACTGATGTCGGCGGGCAAATACTGATTCATGTATTTCCGAATCTGCGCAGTCGATAGATCCGTGTCCAATACAGCATTTGCGGTCATTTCTTTTGCGTGCACACCGGCATCGGTACGGCCTGCACCCGTTACTTCCACGGACGAGCCGGTCATTCTGGAAAGCACGGTTTCCAGCTTTCCCTGGATCGTTGCATCGGTATTGCCCTGACTCTGCCAGCCCGAATAGCGGGTCCCGTCGTAGGCTATGGTAAATTTATAATTCTGATTCATAAAAAATGTCTCCTATAACTTATTCTGAACAGACTAATTATACCAAAAAGAAGAATTTAGGAAAAGACTGTAAACCAAAGTTAATTGCAACAGTCTGGCAATAAGGAACGGAAGAAAGCTAAAATACGCAGTTCACAAATGGTATCAAAGCGTTTATAATCGTTTTGTATGATTACGAATGTGAGGTGCCCGAAATGGAAAAGAACTTGACAAACGGAAGCGTATTTAAAACGATCTTATCTTTTTCACTGCCCTTCCTGTTATCTTATTTTTTACAGACACTGTATGGAATGGCAGATTTATTTATCATAGGTCAATATAACGGTGTGGCCAGCACAACGGCGGTGTCCATCGGAAGCCAGGTCATGCATATGATCACAGTCATGATCGTAGGTCTTGCCATGGGCTCCACGGTCATGATCGGTAAAGCGGTCGGGGCCGGGAAGAGAGAGGAGGCGTCAATGGCGATCGGAAATACGATCACGCTCTTCATGGGAGTATCGGTGACACTCACCGTCATCCTGCTTCTTTTGGTCCGCTCGATTGTTGCGGTGATGTCCACGCCGGAAGAAGCGGTGCAGGGGACGATCCTCTATCTTACCATCTGCTTTATCGGGATCCCGTTCATCACAGCCTATAATATCATCAGTTCCATTTTCCGCGGGATGGGGGATTCCAGAAGCCCGATGTGCTTTGTGGCAGTCGCCTGTGTGGCAAATATCATTCTGGATTATCTGTTCATCGGTGGTCTGGAACTGGGACCGGCGGGAGCTGCACTTGGAACGACGATTTCCCAGACGATCAGTGTGATCGTATCCCTGTGTATCATTCGAAAGCGGCAGAGCGGTATTGTGATGAAGAAATCTTATTTTCGTCCGAAGAAACTGATCATGGAACAATTGCTTAAGATAGGAATTCCGGTTGCGCTGCAGGACGGTTTCATACAGATTTCTTTCATCATTATAACGATCATCGTGAATCAGCGAGGGTTAAATGATGCGGCTGCGGTGGGAATTGTGGAGAAGATCATTGGCTTTTTGTTCCTGGTTCCATCTTCCATGCTGTCAACCGTTTCGGCACTGGCGGCACAGAATATCGGTGCCGGAAAACATGACCGCGCGAAGAAGACATTGTGGTATGCCATCACGATGTGTGTTTCCTTTGGACTTGTCACAGTGGTTGTCATGCAGTTTGCCGCGGGATGGTTTGTAGGACTATTTGCAACAGATACCGAGGTAATCCGTCTCGGCAGCGAATATATGCACGGCTATGTGTGGGACTGCGTATTTGCCGGAATTCATTTCTGTTTCAGCGGATATTTCTGCGCATATGGACGTTCATCCTTTTCGTTCCTGCACAATTCGATCTCGATCGTATGTGCCCGGGTTCCGCTTGCCTATCTGGCATCCAGGTATTTCCCGAATACGTTGCTCCCGATGGGGCTGGCAACAGCGACCGGATCCCTGGTGTCGGTTGTGATCTGTGTTGTGGTGTACCTGTGGATGCAAAGAAATGAAAATCTTACATAGCCAAATCGTTCTGAAAACTGATATAATGGATTTAATGAACCGTATGTTAAAAAACAATAATCATAAAGGAGGAAATACAAAATGAAAGTGTTATTGATCAATGGAAGCCCGCGCAAAGAAGGAAATACATTTATCGCATTAAACGAGATGAAACATGTGTTTGAGCAGGAGGGCATCGAAGCGGAGATCGTGCAGGTCGGAAATCAGGCCATCCGCGGCTGTGCAGCCTGCGGCGGATGTTCCAAATTAGGAAAATGTGTATTTGATGACTGTGTTAACGAAATTGCACCGAAGTTTGCAGAGTGTGACGGACTTGTGATCGGAAGCCCTGTTTATTATGCGTCTGCCAACGGGACCCTGATCTCGTTCCTGGATCGTCTGTTCTACAGCACTCCGTTCGACAAGACCATGAAAGTAGGAGCCAGTGTCGTGGCAGCCAGAAGAGGAGGGCTCTCCTCCACATTTGATGAGCTGAATAAGTATTTCACGATCAGCGGAATGCCGGTAGCATCCGGTCAGTACTGGAACAGCATTCACGGACGCCTGCCGGGAGAAGCAGCAGGAGATGCAGAAGGACTCCAGAGCATGAGGACACTGGCACGCAACATGAGCTTCCTTATGAAATCTATTGCACTCGGAAAAGAAAAGTATGGTCTGCCGGAGAAAGAAGCAAAGCAGGCTACGAATTTTATTCGTTAGTTACATGAAATTTAAGTTATAAAAAATCTATAAACTCTGTTGACAAACAATAATTAAGTGCTATAATAATTCAAAAATAAATAGTTTAAAAATAAAATATATTACTTCGAAAAAGAAGTAATATATTTTTGGAAACAATCTAAGCACTCAACGCAAAAGAGTGCTAACAAAAAGGAAGGCAGGTTATTTTTTATGAGATTAAAACCATTAGGAAACAGAGTTGTTTTGAAACATCAGGAAGCAGAAGAGAAGACACAATCTGGAATCATCCTGCCAGACAGTGCCAAGGAAAAACCACAGACAGCAGTTGTCATTGCAGTCGGCCCCGGGACAGACGGAAAAGAGATGCAGGTCAAGGAAGGAGACAGAGTCATCTGTACCCAGTATGCGGGAACCGAGATCAAGGTGGACGACGAAGAATATGTGATCGTATCACAGAATGATATCATTGCAATCGTTGAATAAGAAAAGAATAAAATCAGATTGAATTTGAGAAAGTAAGAAAGAAGGAATAAATCATGGCAAAGGATATTACATATGACATTGATGCAAGAAAGAAAATGGAGACAGGTGTCAATAAACTGGCAGACACCGTAAAAGTAACACTTGGACCAAAAGGAAGGAATGTGGTTCTGGATCAGTCCTACGGTACACCACTGATTACGAATGACGGTGTTACTATTGCGAAGGAGATTGAACTGGAAGATCGTTATGAGAACATGGGAGCACAGCTGGTCAAAGAAGTTGCTACCAAGACGAACGATATCGCAGGAGACGGAACTACGACCGCAACAGTTCTCGCTCAGGCTTTGGTGAATCAGGGAATGAAAAATATCGCAGCAGGAGCTAACCCGATCATCCTTAGAAAAGGAATGAAGAAAGCTTCCGACGTGGCTGTCTCTGTTCTGGAAGAAATGAGCCGCCCGGTAACCGGCAAAGAACACATTGCAAAAGTTGCCGCCATTTCCGCAGGAAATGAAGAAGTCGGTGAAATGATTGCAGATGCAATGGAAAAAGTCGGTGAGAACGGTGTGATCACCATCGAAGAATCCAAAACAATGCAGACGGACATCGATGTAGTAGAAGGTATGCAGTTTGATAACGGATACCTTTCCGGATATATGTGTGACGACAAGGAAAAGATGGTCTGCAATATGGAAAATCCTTACATCCTGATGACAGACCGTAAGATTTCCAATATTCAGGATATCCTTCCGATTCTTGAAAATATTATGAGAGAAGGAAGAGAGCTCTTGATTCTTGCAGAAGATGTAGAAGGAGAAGCCCTTACGACATTGATCGTAAACCGTCTCAGAGGAACACTTAAAGTGGTTGCTGTGAAAGCTCCTGGTTATGGTGATAACCGGAAAGAAATGCTGCAGGATATCGCGGCGCTTACCGGCGGACAGGTTATCATGGAAGACATCGGAATCCAGCTTAAGGACGCAACAATGGATATGTTAGGCCGTGCAAAATCTGTAAAGGTAACAAAAGAAAATACAACGATCGTAGACGGCACCGGAAATAAAACAGATGTAGAAGCTAGAATCGAAAATCTGAAGAGACGGATGGCAGAGACTACATCCGATTTCGATAAAGAGAAACTGATGGATCGTATCGCAAAAATGGGCGGCGGTGTTGCAGTGATCCGTGTCGGAGCGGCAACAGAAACCGAGATGAAAGAAGCAAAATATCGTATGGAAGATGCCATGAATGCCACAAGGGCAGCGGTAGCAGAAGGAGTTATTTTCGGAGGCGGTTCCGCATACATTCATGCACAGAAGAAAGTGGATGAATTTGCGGCAACACTGACCGGTGATGAGAAGACCGGAGCAGAAATCATTGCAAAAGCTCTGGAAGCGCCACTCTATGCGATCGTTGACAATGCCGGACTGGAAGGTGCAGTTGTGATCAACAAAGTGAAAGAAAGTGAAGTAGGAATCGGATTCGATGCGGTTCACGAAACCTATGTAGATATGATGGAAGCAGGAATCATTGATCCTGTCAAAGTAACCAAGAATGCACTTGCCAATGCGGTTAGTGTAGCAGCAACCCTTCTTACAACAGAAGCAGCAGTAGCAGACATTAAGGAACCGGCTCCGGCAGCACAGCCGTCACCGGATATGTACTAATTACATATGTACGAATTGCATATGATATATCCCTCTCTAAAACAAGATACCCGTCCCGTTTAAGGGGCGGGTGTTTTGTTGTAAAAAGGTTTCAAAGTGTTTCCGTAATTAGAAATTGCTTAATGCAAAAACTGGTGGTAAACTGAATATATAGGAAACGTCATAAAGCAAAAGACGTCCGGCAGATCCTCCCGGAGATGCCGCGTGAAAGGAGATGAGAACTATGTCTGATATGATGGAATACAAATGCCCGGCCTGCGGCGGTGCCATGGAATTCGACAGTAAGTCGCAGAAGATGAAGTGCCCCTACTGCGATACCGAAATCGCGGTGGAAGAATTTCAGAAAATGCAGGAAAACAAACAGCAGACAGCTTCAGATGGGGTATATAGCGAGAATCAAAGTGGAAGTCAGGACAAAGTAGACTGGCAGGCGGCCAACGATAATCAGTGGGCAGAAGGTGAGACCGATGGAATGCGGGTCTATGTATGTGAGTCCTGCGGCGGTGAGATCATTGCAGAAGAGACAACGGGAGCGACCACCTGTCCGTATTGCGGGAACCGGGTTGTCATGAAGGGACAATTTTCCGGTGATCAGAAGCCGGATTATGTCATTCCGTTTAAGAAAGATAAGAAAGCTGCAAAGGCGGCATATTACAGCCATCTGAAAGGCAAGCCGTTCCTTCCGAAGGTATTTAAGGATGAGAACCATATTGATGAGATCAAGGGCGTATACGTTCCGTTCTGGCTGTTTGATGCTGATACCAAGTCCCATTTTATGTATGATGCGAGAAATCTCCGTGTCTGGGAGAACGGCGACACCGAATATACGGAACATGAACATTATTTGGTAGAGCGCGGCGGCTCGGTCCGGTTCGAACGGATTCCGGCGGACGGTTCCGAGAAAATGGATGATACACTGATGGAATCCATTGAGCCATTTGATTTCTCCGAGGCGGTACCATTTACCCCGGCATATCTGGCGGGATTTGTGGCAGACCGCTACGATGTGGATATGGAAGAATGTTTGGAGCGTGCGAAAGAACGAATCACGAGCAGTGCGGAAACTGTTTTTGGAAATACTGTAACCGGATATCAGATGATTACGACGACAGGAAGCAATGTCAATATTTACAATGCAAAATATTTATATGCATTGTATCCGGTATGGATCCTTAATACAACATGGGAAGGAAAGAAATACACCTTCGCTATGAACGGACAGACCGGCAAGATGGTGGGTGATCTCCCGATGGATAAAAAAGCCTACTGGCGTTATGTGGCAACCCGAAGTGTGATCTTCGGAGTGATCATCAGTGTTTTGATGTGGATTTTCATGCTGTGATGGGAGGGGTGGACAAATGAAGAAACGATTTTTGGCAGTTATAATTACGATTCTTTTGGCAATGTCTGCGGTTCTTCCGGCATCAGCCGAGGGAGCGTATCTGAGGGAGGCACCGCTTGTGGCGGATCATGCTGACCTTTTAGATGACGATGAAGAGAGCAAATTAACAGAATTACTGGAAGAGATCAGCGAACGGCAGAGGTGTGATGTGGTCGTAGTCACGACGGATACATTGGAAGGCAAGAGTGCCATGGAGTATGCGGATGACTACTATGACTATAACGGATACGGATATGGCGAGGACCGTGACGGAATCCTGCTTCTCGTCAGCATGGAAGATCGTGACTACTGGATCAGTACCTGCGGCTTTGGAATTACAGCATTTACCGACGCGGGGATCGAATACATATCCGATGAATTTGTGCCGTATCTAAGTGATGGCGATTATGAGACAGCGTTTATAGAATATGCGTCACTCTGCGATAAATTTCTGACCCAGGCCTATGAAGAAGAGCCTTATGACGTGGGAAATATGCCGCGCAGATCCATGCCGATCTTCTGGATTTTCGGATCGTTTGTTGTCGGATTCATCATTGCACTTATCATGGCAAGTGCGAAAAAATCAGCACTTAAGACGGTGCGCAGAAAACCGGAGGCCAGAGACTATGAGGTTCCGGGCAGCTTTTCACTGTCCCTGCAGAAAGACCGGCTTGTCAACCGGTTTGTGACGACTCGAAAAATTGAACGGCAAAGCAGCAGTTCCGGCGGAAGCAGCACCCACACCAGCTCTTCCGGTTCAACACACGGCGGTGGCGGCGGCAAATTCTGATATTTCATAACAATTCCATAACAAATTGCGTATGAACATTCAGAGCTTTTGGACGAATAGGAGTAAAGTAAAACCGGAGGGAACGTATCTGTTCTCTCCGGTGAACTATTGTAAACGATATTGTATTTAGAAGACTCCGGTAATGAAAATCTCAAGTCCGATGAAAATCAGGATGACACCGCCAAGAATGGTTGCTTTCCCGGAAAGCTTCGTTCCGGCACCTTTCCCGATTACCAGCCCTCCCATACAAATGATAAAAGTAACAACTGCGATGATGAATGCACAAATCGCAGCAGAAAGAAGATCATAATCCGCAATCGTGAATCCAACGGAAAGTGCGTCGATAGAAGTTGCAATTCCCTGAATCATCAGCGCGGCAAATCCCACACCCGGTTTCTCGCAAGGTTCTTCTTTACTGGTAAGTCCCTCATGCAGCATCGATCCCCCGATATATCCAAGAAGGATGAGTGCGATCCACGGGATGAATTTCTCAAAAGACTGAAAATATTCCACGATCGTATGAACACAAATCCATCCAATCATCGGCATAACTGCCTGAAAAATCGCGAAAACCCCGGCAATCCGGCACATTTTTCTGGGTTTCATACAAGGTTCGTTCAATCCATTGGCAAGAGAGACAGAAAATGCATCCATGGCAAGTCCGACTCCCAGCAGAATACTGTTAAAAAAGAATACAAATCCAAGCATCATACATGATTCCTCCGTAATATAATGACTGCGCATTGGTAATAATAAAATGTGAAAATGTTAATTAAAAAATGAATAAAAACGGTCATAAAAAAACCAGATACGGTGAAAACCATACCTGGTGTCAGGACAAAAAAAACAGACTCCATGTATAGCTTCACAGTTACACATGAGTCTCGCAATTTAAAACAAGCCAGGCCAGACGGCCAGTATGTTGACTTGCTACACAAAGGATTTGCGCTCGCTACTCCCTCACAACAGTTGTGATTTTATCATGTGGTGAAAAGATTGTCAATCGGTATTGAGAAAAAATGTCATTTTATAAAAAAGAGACCTATCTTGAAGAATTATGGCATTTAAAAGGGGAACAATGATATCGTGTAAATAGCACGTAACAAGTACCCGATATATAATGATTATGAAACATTCTGTTATTGAACAATTCATCCTTCATAAACTCTATAATGTATCAAATTAATAAAGGAACATATAAAGACGTGTATGTTACAAGATTATCAAAATGTTAAAATATACACAATAATGACAAAATAATAACATAAAAATATATATAATACACAAAAAAGATATTTATTTTTCCTTAAATTGTGGTATCATAGTGTACAACGCTGTTGAATTACATAACAGCAATCGGAAAGGAGATTAGAATAGATATGAGATTAGATGGAAAAGTAGCAATCGTAACTGCAGCGACAAGAGGTATCGGACTGGCATGTGCACAGCGTCTGGCGCGCGAGGGCGCAGTCGTTTATATCGGCGCAAGAAATATGGAGAGGGCTGCTGAGCGTGCGGACGAGCTGAACAAGGAAGGCTGCAATGTTAAGACTGTTTATAATGATGCTTCCAAGAAGGAAACATATGCATCCATGGTGGAGGAAGTGATCAAGAATGAGGGCAAGATCGATATTCTGGTAAATAACTTCGGAACATCCAATCCGAAGAAGGATCTTGACATTAAGTCTACTGAATATGACGAGTATATTCGTACAATCGATATGAATCTTGCAAGTGTGTTCCTCAGTGCACAGGCAGTGATCCCACATATGGCAGCAAATGGCGGCGGAAGTATCATCAATATTTCTTCTGTAGGTGGCATCCGCCCGGATATTTCCCAGATTGCATACGGAACCAGCAAAGCAGCAATCAACTATCTGACCAAGCTGATTGCAACACAGTGTGCAAGAGACAATATCCGCTGCAACGCAGTGCTTCCGGGAATGACGGCAACCGAAGCTGTATCCGGAAATCTGACACCGGAATTCCAGGAATTTTTCCTGAAGCATACACCGATCCGCAGAATGGGTAAACCGGAAGAAATTGCAGGAACGGTACTGTATTTCGCAAGTGACGATGCAGCATACACAACGGGACAGATCGTGGATGTATCCGGAGGTTTCGGCATGCCGACACCGGTATTTGGCGACATGATTGAAATGAAGAACAGACGGTAGAATATGTAGTCGTATACAAATCGGTTAATTCATTGCAACTTAAATAAGTATAATCAGGCTGTGATACTTTGATGATTTTGATTCAATCAAGGTATTGCAGTCTTTTTTTGTGTGGTGAGTTTGAGGCCATTTGTTAACCATTTAATAGCATTTGGAGCCAGCTTAGCTCCATTTCCTCGATTCCAAAGCTCTGAATTTGAAAAAAGTATCGTGACAGTTGATAAAAAATCGCAAAGTATCGTAAGCCTCCATTGTTTCTCATAGCATTTTCCAATAAAATGATATTAAACAAACCGGACTAAAGGAGGGAAAATATATTGAACACCTTACAGTTTGCCGATAATCTGACCAGGCTTCGGCGGGAGAAGAAGGTTACACAGGAAGAACTGGCGGATTTTATCGGGGTGACCAAGGCATCGGTTTCCAAATGGGAGACCAGGCAGAGTCTGCCGGATATTTTGATTCTTCCGCAGCTGGCGTCCTTTTTTAACGTGACGGTAGATGAACTTCTGGGCTATTCTCCGCAGTTAAGTAAAGAACAGATCCAGAAGCAGTACTACCGTCTGGCGGGAGAATTTGCATCCAGACCATTTGAAGATGTGATAAAGGAGAGTGAAGAACTGGTACGGAAATACTATTCCTGTTATTCTATTTTATATCAGATCTGCCTTTTGTGGCTGAACCATTTTATGCTGGCCGGTGATGAAAAGCGGGGTCAGGAGATTTTGAAAAAAGCGGATCAGTTGTGCGGTCATATACTGGATGACTGCAAAAACATACGAATCTGTAATGAAACGGTCATGATTCGTGCCGTCATTCGGCTGATGCAGGGAAGGGTAAATGAAGTGATCGAGCAGTTGGAAGAATTGGATCAGACACAGCGGATGGAAAGGACGGCGGATTCTTTGCTGATACAGGCTTATCAGATGGCCGGAGAGAAAGAGAAGGCGATCCGGCGTACACAGGTCAGTATGTTCACTCATCTTATGTTACTGATTGACGGGGCGACGTTATATCTGGATATTCAGAAAGAAGAGATGGAGCTTTGCAGTGAGATCATACGAAGAACGGATGAAATCTGCAAACTCTTTGCTGTAGAACGTCTGGTTCCGAACTCTGCCGCACTCTTTCATCTGGAGGCCGCTATGGTGTATACCATGCATCATCATACGGAAGAAGCGCTGGAAAGAGTCAGACTGTATGGAACGGTCATCGACTGGATGTTGAAAGAAGAGAACCTGGAGCGGCACGGAGATGATTATTTTGACACCATTTCCAAATGGTATGATAGCTTCGATCTGGGAGGAAGAGCGCCCAGAGATAAGAAAACGATCCGCGACAGCGCAGTTCAGGGGCTTATGCATCCTGCGTTTGACGAAATCAGGGAACAGGAAATTTTCCGAAATACTATCCGAATATTGAAAGAAGAATAACATCCAAACAAGGAAGGAGAACCATTATGAATAATCTAAATGAAATGCTACCGTTTCTTATACCGCTTGTGATTGTCCAGTTCGGACTTCTGGGCTACACCATTTACCATATTCTTACACACAAGAACTATAAAAGAGGAAATCGGGCGATCTGGCTTGTCGTAACCATTATCGGAATGGAATTTATCGGTCCGGTGCTGTATTTCCTTCTGGGAAAAGAGGAGAGTTAGATGGATACACTGACAGTTTCGCAGGTGAAAAAATCATTTGGTAGCCAGGAGATCATTCGCGATCTGAGTTTCCGGGTCCCGGAGCATTCGGTGTTCGGGTTTATCGGCGAGAATGGGGCCGGTAAGACGACGACTATGAAAATGATTCTGGGTCTGCTGCGGATGGACGGCGGGGAAATTCTGGTGGAGGGAGAGGCGGTGTGCTACGGGCAGACACGAACCAACCGGTATGTCGGCTATCTGCCGGATGTCCCGGAATATTATGGATTTATGACTCCGAGAGAATATTTGAGGCTCTGCGGTGAAGTGTCCGGGATCACCCGGAAAGAAGCGGACAAAAGAGCGGATGAGCTACTGGAGATGGTCGGACTGACGAAAGCTGATAAAAGGATACACGGATTTTCAAGAGGGATGAAGCAAAGGCTTGGGATTGCACAGGCACTGCTTGGAAAACCGAAGCTCTTGATCTGCGATGAGCCGACCTCTGCTCTGGACCCACTGGGGCGCAAGGAAATACTGGACATCCTGTCTGCCGTCAGGGAGAGCACGACTGTTTTGTTTTCCACGCATATCTTGTCTGATGTGGAGCGGATCTGCGATCAGATTGCGCTGCTTCATCATGGAGAAATTGCGCTGCAGGGAACCATGGACGACATTCATGCGATGCACAAAGGCGTCGGTTTCGAGATTGAATTTCACAGGAAAGAGGATCTGGAAGCATTATTTATGGAGGTGATCGGGAAATGAGCGCATTTACAGCATTTATAAAGAAAGAATTTCTCGGACTATTCCGGAGCGGGAAAGCGGTCATTCTTCTGCTGATCTCGGTTTTGTTCGGAATCATGAATCCGGCCATCGCCAAACTGACACCCTGGATGATGAAAAGTATGGCAGATAGTATGGCGGAAACCGGGCTTGTAGTGACCGCGGTGGAAGTGGATGCTATGACTTCATGGACACAATTTTACAAAAATGCACCCATGGCGCTGATCGTATTTCTCCTGATGTTTGCAGGAATCCTCACGTCTGAATATCAGAGCGGAACGCTGATCGGCATGGTGACAAAAGGAATTTCCAGATGGAAAATACTCGCCGCAAAAAAAATCATGGTTCTCATAGTCTGGACAGTTTTCTTTTGGCTGATGTACGGGATCACATTTGGATATAACCAGTATTTCTGGGATCAAAGCAAGATCGAACATCCGCTGTTTGCTGCAGGTTGCTTCTATATTTTAGGTGTGTGGCTGGTAAGCCTGATCTTCCTCAGTTCCGTACTTGCCCGGACAAACACGGCTGTACTGGGAATGACAGGTGGCGTTTTCCTCATTTCCTATCTTCTGGGAATGTATCACGGCATCAGCAAATATCTTCCCACCGAACTTCTCGGGGTTACGAATGTTTTAACGAAATCTGCAGAAATCAAAGATTACCAGGCATCACTCATTGTGATTACGTTTCTGATCCTGATTCAGACCATCGCAGCAGTGACCGGATTCAATAAAAAGGCACTGTAAAATGCTGGAAAGTCTAAAGAATTTGGTCATAATATTAAAAAACCCTAAAGTCCATTGACATTCGCATTTTAAATTTTATAATTAATTTCAGCGTTTATAATGGAGGATGCGAAAGAAGAGGTGGAATATGCGGGATTGGTTAAAAAAGGCGGGGCAGTTGCTGGTGAATATTCTGATTTCACCGATTACATTAGTACTTTCATTGATTATGGGGATCAACCTATTAAAGAACGAAATAAAGAAACGGAAAGACAGGGCATAGCATGAAAATGTTGTGCCTTTTATCTTGAAAAAAATTTAAGCTTTTGGCATTGCGAATACCACAGTTTACAAAAAACTGCTTTCTTTGTATAATAAAACCAACAGAAAAAGAGCAAAGGGCGCTCCTCGTGGCAAAAGGAACGTCCTTAAGGAGCGATAAATGATAGATAAAAAAGAATTTTTGGAAACATATAATCTGTCCGAGAAGGAGTTCCGGGAAGCGCAGATTTCATGGGAAGAGCTGACTGCGATCTACGAGGATTATCAGGGAATCGAGGGACATTTGCGCGATATCGGCAAAGATTTTGTGGACGATTATTTATATGATATTGAAAAAGCGGGAATCCATTCATACCGATACCGTACCAAGGAGCCGGGGCATCTTCTGGAGAAGATCATCCGGAAACGGAGAGAAAACATGGGGAAATTCTCCCGCCTGGACCGGACGAACTACCACAAGTTTATTACGGATCTGATTGGGATTCGGGTGTTTTTCCTGTACCGGGAAGATTGGGTGTATTTCCACAATTATTTGACCAGTGTGTTTGAAAATAAACCGGAGCAGTATGTTGAAAATCGAATTGAGGATTTTGATGACGACATCAATCATTATTATATCGCGGAACGCCCGAAAGTCTATAAGCGTTCCGGAGACACAAAGATTTATGACCGGAATCTGATCGAGATCCGGGCAGACGGGATTTACCGTTCACTCCACTATATTGTGAAATATAAAGGCTATTATGTAGAAATTCAGGGAAGAACGCTCTTCGAGGAAGGCTGGAGCGAGATCGACCATGACATTGTCTATCCTTATTATAAAGACGATGAGATGCTGACCGACTTCTCGAAACTTCTGAACCGGCTGTCGGGCATGGCGGATGAGATGAGTTCCTATTTCCGGCGCATGAAAGAGGAGCGGGAGGAGAAGGAATAGAAATAGAAATGGGAATGGGAGGGATAGGTGTGAAATGGAATTGAAGAAAATAGCCGTGATCCATACGGATTTCCCAGAGAAATTCGGGATTCCTAGGCAGAGTAATTTGGCGGACACGCGCGGAAGAATTGTTTTAGAAGAAGAATACCGAAGAGAAGAGGCGGTCCGGGGGCTGGAAGACTATTCATATCTTTGGCTGATATGGGAATTCTCCGAAGGAAAACGGGAAGAATGGAGTCCTACCGTACGTCCACCGCGGCTCGGAGGAAACTGCCGGATGGGAGTCTTTGCGACCAGATCACCTTTTCGCCCGAATCCCCTCGGGCTTTCCAGTGTGAAACTTGATCGAATTGAAGTAACAGAAAAGGAAGGTCCTGTTCTTTATGTGACCGGAGCCGATCTGCTTGACGGGACGCCGATTTACGATATCAAGCCTTATTTGCCATATGTGGACAGTCATCCGGAAGCGAAAAGCGGATTTGCCGGGAAAGTGCAGGACTATGCTCTTTCCGTGTGTGATGAAAATGGAGTGTTGGATGGAATCGGAGAAGAAGATAGAAAGGTGCTTTTTCAGATTCTTGAACAGGATCCGCGGCCATCTTATCAGAATGATCCGGAGCGGATCTATGGAATGGCTTACGCGGGGATGAATGTGAAGTTTCGTGTGGAGGGGGAGAAATTGTTTATCGTTGGGGTGGAAAGTGAGGACACCATATGAAATACTATATGGCACCACTGGAAGGAATCACGGGATACATTTACCGGAGAACATACCATGAATTGTTCGAACCGGCTGACAAATACTTCATTCCCTTTCTGACACCGAATCAGAAAGGGAAATTCAGTTCCAGGGAGCTGAATGAAATTTTGCCGGAGCATAATAAAGGAATGTATACTGTTCCGCAGATTCTGACGAATCGGTCGGAAGAGTTTATTTTTTGTGCGCAGAAACTGGAGGAGGAATTCGGATATCAGGAAGTGAATCTTAATCTGGGTTGTCCGTCCAAAACAGTGGTATCCCGATACCGCGGATCGGGTTTCCTGATCAAAACGGATGACCTGGAACGCTTCCTGGATGAAATATTTGAAGCGCTGGATATGAGGATTTCCGTCAAGACCAGGATCGGAAAATGGGATGAGGAAGAGTTTGATGAACTGCTTCGGATCTACAATCGTTTTCCAATGGAAGAACTGATCGTTCATCCGAGGCTCCAACAGGATTATTATAAGAATACTCCGAATCTGGAAGCTTTCGAAAAAGCGACAGAAGAGAGCGCAAACCGGCTTTGTTATAACGGCGATATTTTTACGGTTGAAGATTATGCAAAATGGAAAGAACGATTTCCGCGGACGGAAATGCTTATGATGGGGCGGGGGATTTTAAGAAATCCCGGACTGATCGGAATGATAAAAGGTAAAGGGGCTCCGGAAAAAGAAAGAATTCATGAGTTTCACGACCGCCTTTTGAAAGAATATATAGAAGTGAACTCCGGGGATACGCCGGTTCTATTTAAAATGAAAGAACTCTGGGCATACATGGGAGAAATGTTTCCGGATTCCGGTAAATATCTGAAGAAAATAAAAAAGGCACAGAAGGTGGAGATTTATGAGAAGGCTGTAGACGAATTGTTTCTGGCGTGCGATATGAAGATCTGAGAAAAGAAAACATGAGTTGAGAAATTCTGAGATAAGGAAATATGAAATAAGAAATTCTTTGTGTATGGGAAGAGTTTATGATATGATGGTCCTGATTGTGAAATTTAAAGAAAAAAGTGAGGTGTCACAAATGGATAAATACTTAGAAGAAGTGGAGAAGAAGGCGGCGATTCTGATCGATGCGCTTCCGTATATCCGCGATTTCAGCCAGAAAATTATCGTGATCGAATACGGCTGCAGCGAGTGGCTGAGCGGGATGGAAGAACAGCAGTTGATGAAGGACATCGTTCTTCTTAAAAGCGTAGGCATGTATCCGGTCGTTGTGCATGACACGCGAATGGGAATGGACAAGTTCCGTGAGAACAAGCGGATCGCAAAGCTCTTGGAACTCTGTGGAGTGAAGGCAATCGGCGTTTGCGGAATCGACGTGCAGACGTTACATATGATTCTGGATAACGATTACATTCCGGTCATCGTTCCGAATGATATTGATAATGAATCCGAGTATATTGACCCGAAGGAGACGGCATTGGAAATTGCAGTCCGGCTTGGGGCAGATAAGCTGATCTATCTTTCTAAATATCCCGGAATCTATATAGATGAAAGCCGCAAGGAGGTCTATCCGCGCCTTACCGTGCCGGCAGTGCGTTCGCTGGAAAAAGAAAGAAATTTCCCGGAGGGACTCAGGAAAATTCTGGACTTTGCATTGCTTGCGACAGAACAGGGAGTTAACCGGGTACATATGCTGGACGGCAGGATCCGCCATGTGCTTCTTCTGGAATTTTTCAGCGTTGCAGGTGCGGGAACGATCATCATCAAAGATGAAAACAAACTCTATGATCACGAGCTGAAGAATAAGAATATCATTGAGTATAAAGAAAAAGAGTAACTGGATCGTTACGGGAAAAAATAGAATCTAAAGGATACACAAGGTAACTAATCATGAAGAAAATGAGTTTGAAAAATATTACAATGCTGTTTCTGACGGCATTTATCTGGGGCGTCGCGTTCGTGGCGCAGAGCGTGGGGATGAATTACATCGGGCCATTCACGTTCAGCTGCGTGCGGTCGATCCTGGGAGGAATCGTGCTGATTCCGTGCATCTGGTTTCTGGATCGTTTGAAAATGAAAGAAGAAGGGGTAACGGAAAAGCGCACGATGTCAGAAAAAGAGAAGAAGACCCTTCTCATAGGAGGAATTTGCTGTGGGATTGCGTTGTGTGTGGCATCCAATCTGCAGCAGTTTGGTGTGAAATACACGACCGTCGGAAAGGCAGGTTTTATCACCGCATTATACATCGTGCTGGTGCCGATCTTTGGAATTTTCCTGAAGAAGAAAGTAGGAGTGAAGGTGTGGATCAGCGTGGCAATCTCAGTCGTGGGACTGTACCTGCTCTGCATGACTGAGAAATTTTCTATCAGCAAAGGTGATTTTCTGGTACTTCTATGTGCCATTGTATTTTCCATCCATATCCTGGTGATCGATCATTTCTCACCGCTGGTGGACGGCGTGCGTATGTCCTGCATCCAGTTCTGGATTACGGGAATTATCTCCGCGATCCCGATGTTTCTCTTTGAAAAGCCATCACTGTCCGCCATTTTTGCGGCTGCGGTTCCGCTGCTTTATGCAGGTGTGATGTCCAGTGGAGTTGCCTATACACTTCAGATTGTGGCCCAGAAAGATGCGGACCCGACGGTGGCTTCCCTGATCCTGAGTCTTGAATCCGTGTTCTCCGTGCTGGCCGGATGGGTGGTACTCGGACAGGTGATGAGCATGCGAGAAATCTGCGGATGCGTGCTGATGTTTGCCGCGATCATACTTGCACAGCTTCCGGAAAGAAAAACAGTTCAGCCGTAAGGATGAATCGGTGACTGGAAAGAGAACCAGGAAAGAAATAGAACTTCCATTTTAAAAACAGGTATGATATACTATTTACATAGTGCGAGCTATATGCAAACTGAAAAGACAGGAGCAAGAAGACAGATGAAGAGAGTACTTTTAAAATTAAGCGGAGAAGCGCTTGCAGGTGATAAGAAGACAGGGTTTGACGAAGCAACATGTATCGGGGTTGCCGAGCAGGTGAAGAAGATTGTGGACCAGGGCATTCAGGTGGCGATCGTGACCGGAGGAGGTAACTTCTGGAGAGGAAGAACCAGCGAGACGATCGACAGAACGAAGGCAGACCAGATTGGTATGTTGGCAACGGTCATGAACTGTATCTATGTATCCGATATTTTCCGTCATGTGGGTATGAAGACAGAAGTATTTACCCCGTTCGTCTGCGGTGCATTTACCACATTATTTTCCAAGGATGCCGCAGTAGAAGCACTGAACGAAGGAAAGGTTGTGTTCTTCGCGGGAGGAACAGGGCATCCGTATTTCTCAACAGATACAGGTGCTGTATTAAGAGCAATCGAGATCGAAGCGGATGCGATGCTCCTTGCAAAGGCAATTGACGGAATCTATGACAGTGATCCGAAGGTAAACCCAGAGGCGAAGAAGTACGATGAGATTTCCATTCAGGAGATCATCGATAAGAAGCTGATGGCAGTGGATCTGACCGCATCCATTATGTGCCTTGAGAATAAGATGCCGATGCTGGTATTCGGACTGAACGAAGAAAATAGTATTGTTGAGACTATGAGCGGACACTTTACCGGCACGAAAGTTACGGTATAGGACGCTTGAATTAGAGGAGGAAGAAACCATGAATGAAAGATGTAAAGTATACGAGGAGAAGATGCAGAAGACACTGAAGAATCTGGATGGAGAGCTTGCATCAATCCGTGCAGGAAGAGCGAATCCGAATATTTTGAATAAACTGACGGTTGATTATTACGGAACACCGACTCCGATTCAGCAGGTAGCGAACATCTCCGTACCGGAAGCACGTTTGATCCAGATCCAGCCATGGGAGAAGAAGCTGATCCGTGAAATTGAGAAGGCAATCCAGATGTCAGACATCGGAATCAACCCGACAAACGACGGCAGTGTGATTCGCCTGGTATTTCCGGAACTGACCGAGGAACGAAGAAAAGAACTCGTGAAGGATGTTAAGAAGAAAGGTGAGGCAGCTAAAGTGGCAGTCCGCAATATCCGCCGCGACGGCAACGATGCATTTAAGAAATTAAAAGGCACCGAAGTTTCAGAGGATGAGATCAAGGATATGGAAGAAGATCTGCAGAAACTGACCGATAAATATATCAAGGAAGTTGATAAATCTGTAGAAGCGAAATCCAAGGAAGTTATGACTGTATAACAAGTTGTGATAGAAAGAGGAGGGGCAGCAAAGAAACCTGCAGCCCCTTTATTCTGTTTTATAGAAAGTGCATAGGACGGAATTTTATCTGGAATGCACGGGAGGAAAAAGTATGAACGTACCACAGCATATCGCAATTATCCTGGATGGCAACGGCCGCTGGGCGAAGTCGAAAGGGATGCCGAGAAATTACGGTCATGCTCAGGGGAGTAAGAATGTAGAGAAGATCTGTGAAGTGGCATATAAGATGGGAGTCAAATATCTGACCGTCTATGCATTTTCCACAGAGAACTGGAACCGTCCGCAAAGTGAAGTGGACGCACTGATGACACTGCTTCGCAATTATATGAAGACCTGTCTGAAAACGGCGGAGAAGAACCGCATGAAGGTACGGGTGATCGGAGACAAGACCCGTCTGGATGACGATATCCGTACCCGGATCGAAGAACTGGAAGAGGCATCGAAGAATAACGACGGGCTGAATTTTCAGATTGCGATCAACTACGGCAGCCGCGACGAGATGGTCCGTGCCATGCGGAAAATGATGAAAGACTGTGAGGCAGGAAAGATTACTTCCGATGAAGTGACCGAAGAAGTATTTGAAAGCTATCTGGACACCCACGGAATTCCGGACCCGGATCTGCTGATCCGGACCAGCGGCGAACTCAGATTATCCAATTATCTGTTATGGCAGCTGGCTTATACCGAATTCTATTTCACCGACGTTCCGTGGCCGGATTTCACAAAAGAAGAATTAGAAAAGGCTATTATGCAATATAATAACAGAGACAGACGTTACGGTAAGATAAAGGAGGAAGAAGATGTTTAAGACAAGACTTCTCAGCGGAATTGTACTGGTCATCATCGCATTTCTGACCATTTATAGCGGAGGATATGTGTTATGGACTACACTGGCTCTGGTCAGCCTGATCGGACTCAGAGAACTCTATCAGGTTGTGAACTGTGAGAAGAATCCGCTTGGAATCGCAGGATATCTGGCAGCGATCGCCTACTACGTGGTGCTCCTTGCAGCTTCCGGCAATTTCCAGCTTCAGGTTATGGTATTCATCGCCGCACTGGTCGTTGTGATGGCAGTCTATGTATTTTCATTTCCGGAATTCAAATCAGATCAGGTAACGATGGTATACTTCGGGATCCTCTATGTGGCAGTTATGCTGTCCTTCATTTACCAGACGAGAAATCTGGAAGACGGACTGTTCCTCGTGGGACTCGTGTTCCTCTGCTCCTGGGGATGTGACACCTGTGCCTACTGTGTCGGAGTACTGATTGGAAAGCACAAAATGGCTCCGAAGCTGAGCCCGAAGAAATCCATCGAGGGCGCGGTCGGCGGTCTTGCGGGAGCCGCACTTCTCGGAGCACTTTACGCACTCGCCATCAACAGATGGGGCGGCACGACGGTCAGTCCGGCCGAATTTGCACTGATCTGTTTCGTGGGAGGTATGATCTCCATGATCGGAGATCTGGCAGCGTCAGCGATCAAACGAGACCACGATATTAAAGATTACGGAAAACTGATCCCGGGACACGGCGGTATCCTGGATCGATTTGACAGCGTGATTTTCACAGCACCTGTTATTTACTTTATGGCAATGGCAATCATGTAGTGCTGCACGGCGGACCGTAACAAGTTTGGAAATAGAAAGCCATACAGGCAGGAGGCGCAAATGAAAAAAATAGCAATACTTGGATCTACAGGGTCGATCGGAACACAGACCCTGGAAGTCGTAAGAGAGAATAAAGATATCGAAGTGCTTGCTCTTGCAGCCGGAAATAATATCACATTGCTGGAGCAGCAGATCCGCGAATTCCATCCCAGACTCGTCGGCGTATGGGCCGAGGAGAAAGCCGAAGAACTGAAAAGCCGGATCCGCGACACCGGTACAAAGGTCGTAAGCGGAATGGACGGACTTCTGGAAATCGCACAGATTGAAGGAAGCGAGATACTGGTCACGGCGATCGTCGGAATGATCGGCATCCGGCCTACGATCGCAGCCATCGAAGCGGGCAAGGATATCGCACTGGCAAATAAAGAAACACTGGTAACGGCAGGGCACATCATCATGCCGCTGGCTAAGAAAATGGGTGTGAAGATCCTTCCGGTGGACAGCGAACACAGCGCGATCTTCCAATCCCTGCAGGGAAGCAGACGGAGCGAAGTGAAGAAAATCCTTCTGACCGCATCAGGCGGACCGTTCCGCGGAAAGAAACAGGAGGATCTGCTGAATATCCGCGTTGAAGATGCACTGAAGCATCCGAACTGGGCAATGGGACGCAAGATCACCATCGATTCTTCTACCATGGTCAACAAAGGACTCGAAGTGATGGAGGCAAAATGGCTTTTCGATGTCGATATCGATGATGTACAGGTGGTCGTTCAGCCACAGAGCGTAATCCATTCCATGGTTGAATTCGTAGACGGCGCGGTGATCGCACAGCTCGGCACGCCCGATATGAAGCTGCCGATCCAGTACGCACTTTATTATCCGGAGAGACGATACCTTCCCGGAGACCGAGTCGATTTCTGGAAGATCGGACATCTGGATTTCGAAGAACCGGATATGGATACGTTTTATGGTCTGGAACTCGCCTACGAGGCAGGACGGACAGGGGGAACACTGCCGACCGTATTTAACGCGGCAAATGAGCTGGCAGTCAGCCAGTTTTTGAACCGGGAGATCAAATACCTGGAAATTATAGAGATTATCGAGGATTGTATGAGAGCGCATAAGACGATTGAAAACCCGACTGTGGAACAAATACTGGAAACAGAAGCGGCAACCTATGAAAGAATCAGAAGCAGGAGGTAGTAAATGGGAATCGTACTTGCGATTTTTATCTTTGGTTTTATCGTGTTCTTCCATGAACTGGGACATTTTATCCTGGCCAGAAAGAACGGAATCGACGTAGATGAGTTCTGGATCGGAATGGGTCCGACTCTTCTGCACAAAAAAATCGGCAATACCGATTATTGTCTGAAACTCCTTCCCATCGGAGGCGCATGTATGATGGGAGAAGATGAAGTCGATGATTTGAGCGAGGGAAGCTTCAACAGCAAATCCCCGTGGCGGCGGATCTCCGTCATTGCGGCAGGACCGGCCTTTAACTTCATACTTGCATTCATCTGCAGTATCATTTTTATCGGCATCATCGGTGTCGATAAGCCGGTCGCAGGAAGCGTAACCGAAGGAAGCCCGGCCTATGAAGCAGGACTTCAGGCGGGAGATAAGATCGTGAAGATCGGCAGCAAACACATATATATTTTCCGTGATATCTCTGTCTACGAACAGCTTCACGCGGGAGAAGAACAGGAGATCGCTTATATTCGTGACGGAGAAAAGCATTCCGTCATTCTCACTCCGGTACAAAATGAAAACGGATACTATATGATCGGGATAACAAGCACCGGATATGAGAAAGCCGGTATTTTCGATATGCTAAAATACAGTGTCTTTGAAGTACGCTATTGGATCGATTCCACGATCAGCGGCCTTCGGATGCTGTTCACCGGCAAAGTAGGAGTGAGCGAACTCTCCGGACCGGTGGGAGTTGTCAATATTGTAGATAATACCTACAAACAGTCCAAATCAGGCGGCGCTCTGCTGGTGTTTGTCAATATGCTGCGACTTGCCATACTCCTTTCCGCCAACCTGGGTGTTATGAACCTGCTGCCGATTCCGGCACTGGACGGAGGAAGACTGTTGTTCCTGATCGTCGAAGTCATACGAGGCAAACGTATACCGCCGGAAAAAGAAGGATATGTACACTTGACAGGAATGGTATTCCTGCTCGGACTCATGGCATTTGTCATGTTCAATGATGTAAGGAAGATCTTCTTTTAAAATGAAATTCGATGGTGTGTGGAGAAAATGATACCACACAGCATCGGATTTTCTATTTGCGGTAGCGTGTGGATGTAAAATGGAGTGAACTTTTTATTATTCAGATGAAGGTAAAAGAAAACAATATATATAATAGAAAGGAAGAGATATCATGCGAGAGCAGCTGACAGAAAGTGATGTTAAAAAAATCCGGGAGGAAATCGAATACCGTAAGCTTGTTGTCCGGAAGGAAGCGATAGAAGCAGTAAAAGAAGCAAGAGCACACGGGGATTTAAGCGAAAATTTCGAATATCATGCGGCAAAGAAAGATAAAAACCGAAACGAAAGCCGAATCCGCTATCTGGAAAGAATGCTGAAAACAGCAGTGATCGTATCGGATCAATCAGAAGATGGAGTAGCCGGAATCAATAACAGGATCACCGTTTATTTTCCGGAAGATGACGAGGAAGAAACATTCAAACTGGTCACTTCCATTCGCGGAAATTCGCTGAACGGATATATCAGCACCGAATCTCCAATCGGAAAAGCAATATTCGGACATAAGGTTGGCGATACCGTATCGGTGAAAGTCAGTGACGACTATTCTTATGATATAAAGATTGTTAAAATTGAGAATACGACGGATGATGAAGAGGATAGGATTCGGGCGTATTAGTTGTGGTAGTGATCGCTTGGACTTACAGAATAAATTAAAAGTAGTTTGTGATTATTCTGCAGATGTTGGTTCGCCGCAAAACAAGTCAATGCCAGAGATGTATTTTCATCTGATGATTGGTACTATGCGAAAAAAGAAAGTTAGAAAAATGATATATTCATGAAAAGGAGGTGAAATATTTGGCAAACATAACACAGACAGAAAATTTTTCCCTTACTGCATCATCAATAGACGCCATTTCAGAAATAGCCAACCGCTGTTGCACAGGGTACAAAATGGAGAGAAAAGACGTGATTCGCATCCGTCTTTCAATCGAAGAGAGTCTGGGAGTTTGGCTGAATACATTGGGAGAAGGTGCAACGGTATCATATAAAACGGGAACCAGGTTTTTGAGGTCATATTTCCAGATCAGTGCCAAGGGAGAAGCGTGCAATCCGTACAGCGTAGAAAGTGAGGACTTCGGCCACGGAAGTAAGAATATGTTGGTGAATATCGGATTGATTCCCGAGTATTCTTATGTGGACGGCAAAAATATTTTGACATTTCAAATGAAGAAAAAGGCACTAAACCCTGTGCTGTCGCTGCTGATGATTATACTATCGTCAATAGTTGTGGGAATTCTCGGCAGATTGTTGTTTAGTCCCGATGTTCTTGCTATGATAAATGAAAATATTATTTTGCCCATTGAGGACGCTGCCTTCCGCATCCTGTCCTGTATTGCGGGGCCGATGATTTTCCTTTCGGTTGCGTGGGGAGTTTATGGCATCGGAGACGTTTATACGTTGGGAAGAATCGGGAAAAAGCTGATGCTCAGCTTCGTGTCGGTTGTGTTTTTATTTAGTGCTGAAGGTGTTTTGTTTTATCCGTTTCTCGGCAACGGTATTTCGGCACATTCTTCCGTATCCTCCCAGTTTGGCACGCTGTTTGAAATGATACTGAATATTTTTCCTGCCAATATCTTATCACCTTTTGTTGAGGGAAATACGCTTCAAATCATTTTTCTTGCCTTTGTCATCGGTTTGTCCATGATATTTTTGGGTCAGCGAACATCTGCGGTGGCAAAAGCGGTGGAACAGATTAACTATATAATAACATTCTTAATGGGTACAATTTCAACTTTTGTTCCTTATTTTGTGTTTATTGTAATTTTGAAGATAATCTGGTCGGACAGCTACAAGACTTTACTGAATGTATGGAGATTTGCACTTGTCTTTTTTGTTGCATGGCTGGTATGTGCCTTCATTCTGATCTGCGGTGTATCCATGCTGAGAAGAGTCAGTCCCATTTATCTGGTCAAATCCTGTCTGCCTTCCTACCTGATTGCTCTTACTACGGCATCTTCTGCGGCCACCTATGAGTCAAATATGTCTGTGTGTGAACGAAGGTTTGGGATTGACGCTTCCCTTTCCTCTTTTGGAATTCCCTTTGGAATGGTACTGTTCAAGCCTTCTACCGCGCTTTATTACATACTGATTTGCTTCTATTTCAGTAAGGATTTTGATATTCAGGTTTCGGTAAGCTGGATCGTGACCGCAGTTATTATCACAGCCGTTTCCGCAGTGTCCACGCCCCCGATTCCCGGAGGTGCGGCGGCAACATATACGATGCTTTTTTTGCAGCTTGGAATTCCTGCGGAGGCACTTGTCATCACCGTTGCACTCGACATGATTTTTGACTTTTTCCTTACATCCGGGGATATGCTGTTGCTCCTTGTTGAGCTTTTCAGTATTTCATCGAAAATCGGTATGCAGAATATGGATGTGATAAACAGGTGTCGGCAGGGACGTTCGAATTGATGACACAAGATGCTCCGGAACCATTTACACACAGGAACCGGAGAACATGATGAGAGAAAAAGGAGTGGTGAGGGAAAATGAGTAAAATAACATTGAATGCACATCCGGGTGAAATATCAAAAGGGATCGAGTTTATCCGGGAAGTTCTTACGGAGAAGAAAGTCTCAAAAAAAGAGATCGCAGGTACGCTTTTGACGGCGGAAGAGGTTTTGGCAAAGCTGATTGCCAATTCTCAAAATGAAACGGATACGGTTCAGGTGCAGGTCAAATCCTTCCTGGGAAATGTCCGCATTCATATGAGCTGCAGAGGAGATCAATTTGATATTGCCGATCTTCAGAGCCTGTTTGATTATTCGGACGAGATGGACGTGGAGACGGAAGTGGTTATCCGAAACCTGATGAACAAAGTTTTGGGAGATAATATTACCATTAGTAACAAACGTCATGTAAATATCGCGGATATTCAGGTTAAGGTATCTCAGTACCAACAGCTGATATATACGTTGCTCGCGTTGGGACTTGGACTTCTGGTCGGTTTGGTTTTTAAATTTTTTGTTCCGGATTTTATTACAGCGGCAATATCTGAAAATATTTTTGCGTCTGTATCGACTATGTTTTTAAATTCACTGAAAACAATCGTCGCACCTCTGGTGTTTTTCTCGATTGCATCCAGCATTGCAGATTTCGGAGATTTAAAAGCGCTGGGCAAAATAGCCGGTAAAGTCGTCGGCTGTTATCTGTTTACCTCTGTCATTGCCATAACCATTGGATATCTGGTCTATCAGATGTTCCCGATTGGTGATCCGGCTCTTGTAGAAGCAGTATCGGTGGATGCCGCATCCGCAATCTCAAATAGTGGTGGGATCAGTGTTTCTATAAAAGATACCATCGTGAACATCATCCCCACCGACTATATCAGCCCGTTCCTCAAGGCGGACATGCTGCAGATTATTTTCATCGGGGCACTTCTTGGACTGGGCGCTTCCAAATTATCCGATCGAGACGCAGGGTTCAGAAGAGCAATTTTCAGCGCAAACGCTGTATTTTCCAAAATAACGGCCATAATCATTTCCGTTATGCCCTATGCCGTATTCTGCTCCATGGCAAAGATGGTAATCGACATGAATATCGGCAGCCTCATAAAAGTGGCTGCATGGGTTCCGGTATGTTACATAGGAGATATTTTGATGATTGCTGTATACCTGATTTTGATTCTGGCAGTCGCAAGACTCAATCCTCTGAAATTTTTAAAGAGCTTTTTCCCGGTCATGCTGACGGCTTTTACTTTAGGCTCCAGTAATGCGACGATGCCTGCTACAATCAAGACATGTGATGAAAAGCTTGGTATCTCCAAAAAGGTTTATTCGTTCTCTATTCCTCTGGGGGCAACGATCAACATGGACGGAAGCTGTATAACGCAGATCATCAGTGCCCTCTTTATGGCGAAAGTCTTCGGGGTAACCATAACAGGATCTACACTGGTAACATTGATCGTAGCGATTCTGGCCCTGTCTGTCGGAGCACCGGGCGTTCCCGGCGGATGTCTGGTATGCATCTCGATCCTGCTTCCGCAGATTGGAATTCCGGTAGAAGCCATCAGCCTGATTATGGGAATCTATACACTGGTGGGTATGGGGCATACTTGTACGAATGTAACCGGAGACGCAGCGGTTACTACAATTGTTGCCAGATCGGAAGGATTGGTTGAGCTGAACAAGTATAATTCATAAAGTGACTGGGGGACGGGTACATAGTCACCTGGATTACTACAAAAGATGCGGAATGGATAAAAAATGATTGCCAGATCATCTGAACTGTGCTACACTATCTTTCGAAACTGGTTCGAAAACCTCCCAGTATAAAAAACTAGGCAAAGTAAATCTGAATATTTTCAGGCTGCAGGAATGCGGCCTGGTTCATGATGCTTTTGTTTATAGAGGTTTCTGTAAACAAAAGCTATTTTTTTGCCTTTGAAAATGATTAGGAAAGGGAAAAAAGAAAATGGAACGAAGGAAAGTGATCATTGACTGTGATCCTGGAATTGATGACAGTCTTGCGATTATGATGGCGCTTAAATCGGAAGAGATGGAAGTGCTCGGAATTACGATCGTGTGTGGAAACGCTCCTGTCGAGATGGGCTTTGAGAATGCCAAGAAGGTTTTGCGGCAGATGGGCAGGCTGGATGTACCGATTTTTGTCGGGGAAAAGAGGCCGATCAGGCGGGAATATGTGAATGCGCTTGATACGCATGGAGAAGATGGACTTGGGGAGAGCT
Source organism: Bariatricus sp. HCP28S3_F11 (assembly GCF_052065395.1). Lineage (NCBI taxonomy): Bacteria > Bacillati > Bacillota > Clostridia > Lachnospirales > Lachnospiraceae > Bariatricus > Bariatricus sp. HCP28S3_F11. Next base: position 185,117 of record NZ_JBQHUC010000001.1, read on the forward strand.
ATTTGCCGGAGGTGGATGGCTATGAACAGCAAATGGGAGCCGTTGATTTTATGGCATCTGTGCTGAAAGAGGAGAAGGTCTCTGTGATCGCACTGGGACCGATGACGAATCTCGCGGTGCTGATCGAGCGGGATGTGGATGCATTTCTCAATATAGATGAGCTGTTATCCATGGGCGGAACGTTTAAAAGTCATGGAAACTGTTCGCCGGTTGCGGAGTATAACTACTGGTGCGATCCGGATGCGGCGGCGCTTGTGTACGATACAATGTATGAAAATGGCAGGCAGATTCATATGGTTGGACTTGATGTGACGCGGAAAATCGTTCTGACTCCGACGATTTTGGAATATATTTGCCGTCTGGATCCAGAAACGGGAGATTTTATCAGGAAGATTACAAAGTTTTATTTTGATTTTCACTGGCAGTGGGAGCACATTATCGGGTGTGTGATCAATGATCCGCTTACGGTGGCGTATTTTATCGATCGGAATATTTGCCGGGGCTTTGATTCTTATGTACAGATTGAAACACAGGGAATTTCTCTGGGACAGTCGGTGGTAGATTCGATGAATTTTTACAGAAAAAAGCCCAATGCAAAAGTGATGACGGAAGTAGATGTACTGCGCTTTTTCCGGCTGTTCCTCTCAAGAATATTAGATGTGAAGCCGGAAGAACTGGGTGTTTTGAAGGACATGATATAGGAGGACTTGGAGTATGACTGAAAAGACGAGAAAAACGCCGGCATATAAAATTTGCCTGATTGCATTTGCTATTTGTATTAATCTTATCGGAGGACAGATTGCGCTGTTTCTGAAACTTCCGATTTATCTGGACAGTATCGGGACCGTTTTCATTGCTGCGGTTCTGGGGCCATTTTACGGGATGCTTCCGAATCTGATCAGCGGTGTGCTGATGGGGATAACCGTTGATATTTATTCACTGTATTATGCACCGGTTGGGATTATACTTGGGTTTGTGACCGGTCTAATATATAGAAAATACAATCCGAAGAAGTTGTGGATTTTGGTGGCGGCGCTTGTGATCACCATACCGTCCACGATTGCAAGTTCGTGTATTACGGCGTTTTTATTCGGCGGAATTACGTCCTCGGGATCCACGATTCTGGTTCAGTTACTTGCCAGAACACCGCTTGGACTGGTGGGAAGCTGCTTCGTTGTGCAGTTTATTACGGATTATATCGACAGAGTCATTTGCCTGTATATGGTCGTGATTTTAAATAAAGTATTGAAGAAATATTTGAAGGAGAGCTTGTAGAGATGAATGTATTGATTACCGGGACCGCCTCCGGGATTGGAAAAGGGTGTGCGGAACATTTCTTAAAAGAAGGGCATCGTGTGTTTGGATTTGATAGAAAAAAATCCGCGATCGCAGATGAGAATTACACCCATTATTGTCTGGATATACGGGAAAAATCTGCATATCCGGAACTTCCGGGAATCCAGGTATTGATCAATAACGCCGGTGTCCAGAATGATCTTGATATTGACGTGAATCTGAAGGGGACGATATCGATTACTGAGCATTATGGGATTCAGCCTGACATTCGTTCGATTGTCATGATCGGATCGGCAAGCGGCCATACCGGCTCGGAATTTCCGGAATATGCTGCCAGCAAGGGAGGCGTTCTTGCTTATACCAAGAATGTGGCTATGCGGGTGGCGGCGTACCGTGCCACCTGCAACAGCCTGGACTTCGGTGGGGTTATGACCGAACTGAACAGGCCTGTGATGGAAGATGAGACGCTGTGGAATGAGATTATGAAATTGACCCCGTTGAAGCGGTGGATGACGGTGGAAGAAGCGGCGGAGTGGATCTATTTTATGGCTGTTACAAACCGGTTTTGCACGGGGCAGAATATCCTGATCGATGGACTGGAAGCGGGGAACTGCAATTTTGTCTGGCCGGAAAAAGAATGATTGCGAATCCTTAGCTCGTGTGCTAACATTATTCTAAAGTAAATGAATCCATATATGAACCGATAGTGCGGAAGGACGTCCGGTCATGTATGGAGCTTGAAGGTGTCCGGGGGCAAGTCCCTCAGCCACCATTTTATTTGGCCGTTGGGTGACTATGTACCCGTCCCCAGCCACCGCCACCTAAGGAGGAAATGATATGTTTGAGACACTGAAGATTGTCGGAGAGAAGTTCCGGCTTCCGGGCGAGCCGTATTCTTACAATGTGATTGCGATGGGCAATATTAATTCTACTTATAAAGTGACTTATGTGAACGAGAAGTCGTTTAAGTCTTATCTGTTTCAGAAGGTTAATACGAATGTGTTTAAGAGTCCGATTGAGATTATGGAGAATATTGATCATGTGACGTCGTTTATCCGAGCGAAGTATCCGGACCAGATTACGCTTCATTTTCATCATACGGATGAGGGGACGAATTATTTTGTTGACGGGGATGATGCGTTCTGGCGTGTGATTAATTATGTCGATTCGGTGACGTTCAATGCATCGGATGATCTGCGTGTGATTGAAGCGACGGGGAAGGCGTTTGGGAATTTCCAGACGCAGCTTTCTGATTTTGACGGTTCGATCCTGCATGAGACGATTCCGGATTTTCATAATACGAAGAAGCGGCTGGATACGTTGTTTGATGATGTGGAGATGGATGAGTGCGGTCGCGTGAGGGAAGTGGCTGAGGAGATTGCTTATATCGATTCGGTCAGGGAGCAGGCGGCGGAGCTTAGTGTGAGATTTGAAAATGGTGAGATTCCGAAGCGTGTTACGCACAATGATACGAAATGCAATAATGTTCTGTTCGACAGTGTGACGAAGGAGCCTATCGTGGTAATTGATCTGGATACGATCATGCCGGGGATGTCGATGTATGATTTCGCGGATGCGGTACGGTTTATTGCCAATACCGCGGTGGAGGACGAGCCGGATACTTCGAAGGTATTCTTTGATACGGCGAAATTCCGTGCGTTTGCAAATGGGTTTATCGGGGCGACGAAGGATTCTCTGACTGAGATTGAGATTGAAAATCTTGTTAAGGCGACGTTTTCGATTACGATTGAGCTTGCGTCCAGATTTCTGGATGATTATATTACCGGAGATAAATATTTCCGATGTGAATACCCGAAGCATAATCTGGTCCGGACCCGTTGCCAGCTGCAGCTGGCGAAGGATATCGCGCGGAAGACGGATGAGCTGGAGTGGATCATCCGGGATGTTCTTGAGAAATGTGCGGATCCGGAAACGTTATAAAGATGTAAATCGGTAAAAAAGAGGAACGTTTTGCGATGAATTTCGGTATGCGGCAGAGGATGATTTTATGCCGCAGAAATCCGAATAGGGCAGAAACGTTCCTTATAGTTTATCAATAATAAATTTTTCCAAGCAGGCGGCTCAGATTGCCTGTATCAATCTGTTCGATCAGTTCTCCTCGTGCATAATAAATGCTGATCACGGATTCGCACAGGGTCCGGCAGATGCGTTCCAGATCGCGGACGCCGTCTTCCGGGCAGAGGCGGATCAGTTCTTTTACAGCATCTTCTTTTAGTTCCAGTCCCTGCGGATGTGCCGGTTCATGAGCCAGAGGATCGCAGAGATAATCCAGAGAGTCCAGATGATATTCGGTGATCAGTTTCGGCCAGACGTAGCCTTCTACAATTCGTTCTTTGTCAAACGGTGTGTAGGATGGAAGCTCCACGATGTCAAGCCGGTCTTTGAGAACCGGGGAAAGCGGCTCGAGACTGTTGGCAGTCGCGATGAAAATCGCGTTGGACAGATCCAGCGGAAATCCGAGATAGTTGTCTACGAACCGGGAACGGTCGCTGTCCAGAAGATCGAGCAGTACATTTTCAGGGCAGCCGTGTTCCAGTGAATCCCCCATTTTGTCGATTTCATCGAGAAGGATCACCGGGCAGAAGCTCTTGGAGCGGATCAGTGCATCCACGATCCGTCCCGGCCTTGCGTTATGGAAAATGGTCTGGGTGCCGCGAAGGAACAGTGCGTCGGAGATTCCTGCGAGGGAAATCTTGACGCAGGGTCTTCCCATTGCTCTTGCAATGGAGGCGGCGATGGAGGTTTTTCCGACGCCCGGAGCCCCCGCAAGAAGAAGAACGGCGCCATAATTCTTGCCAAGGTGCTTCTGGCAGGCCATGTATCGGAGGATTTTTTCTTTTACGTCCGTCATGGCATAGTGGGAACAGTCCAGAATACGTTTTGCCTGTATCAGATTAATATCCGGGACTTTGTCACCTGCCTGCCACGGAATCTTCAGCATCGTGGTCAGGTAGGCTTCTTTTATATCAGCCGGATCCAGTTCAATAAGGAAATTCTGTATTTCTTCCGGCATACACTCAAATAACTCCGGCGCGATCCGGTTCCGAAGGCGGTATTTCAGTTGGTCGTGACGGGAGAGGGATTCTGTTTCATTCATGATCTTGTACTCCAATTTTGACTTTTTTATTCGTTGGAAGTATTATAATATATTTGCAGGAGAATTTTCAATTACAGATTGATTGATAATTGATCTTGTGTATGTTAACATGTTACTGTTCATACAGTAGCCGACATTTACTGCTGGCTGTATGCTTGAGATAGAGATGATGAATCGGGAGCGATAGAAAACGTGAAGGAAAAAATCATAGTAATTATAAAAAATATACTTACGAACGTACTGACGGCATTGTATCAGCCACTTGGCTTTGCAGTTATTCTGGCAGTGTTGTTCATGTTTCTTTATTTATATGCGCGGGAGCACGGATGGAAGGAAGCAGCCGGAGCGTGGTGGAGTGCGTTCAAAGCCGATTCTTTGTTTCGTAAATTGTTTGCGCTGGCATTTTATACGGCGATACTTCTGTTTCGGACGCTGCTGAACCGGGATATCTGGGCGAATCCGCTTTCGGATGTGATCGGAGTCTGGGGGCTTTATAATGCAAACGGACAGTTTACGACGGAAGCGATTGAGAATGTTTTGTTATTTATTCCATTTATTGTTTTGATCATATGGTGTATGGGGGAAGGGCTGTTTGGGAAGAGATTGAGCCTGGGACCGGTACTGTGGAAATCGGTGGAGATTGCTTTCCTTTGTTCACTCGCGATCGAGTGTTTGCAGTTGTTCTTCCGAATCGGAACATTTCAACTGAGTGATCTGTTCGATAATGTACTGGGCGGTGCAATCGGAGGTATGATTTACTGGATCGGATATAAAGTGAAAGATCATGGTAAACCGCTGTAACCTGAGAAGGGCCACAGCGGTTCCGGTGACTGTTATGCTAACATTTCTTCAGGCAGTACTTTTCAACGGTGCTTATGATTCCGTATAGTCCCAGTGCAATGAAGCACAGGATGCAGATGGAGAGAATGAGAAGGTCCAGCTTGAATACCTGACTTCCGTAGATGATCATGTATCCCAGTCCTTCCCGCCCGCCGATGAATTCGCCGATGACGACGCCGACCAGGCAGAGGCCGATGTTGACTTTCATGGTGCTGACGATGGCGGGGATGCAGCTTGGAATAACGACTTTGGTCAGGGCATGAAAGCGATTGCCGTGCAGGGTGTAGATCAGTGTGAGTTTGTCGGGATCGACGGTGATGAAGTTCGCGTAAAGATTTAAGATGCTGCCGAAGATGGCAACGGACATTCCTGCGACGATGATCGTGGTCTTATTGGCTCCGAGCCATACAATGAGCAGCGGAGCAAGTGCGGACTTGGGCAGACTGTTCAGGATGACCAGGTAGGGATCGAGTACTTCGGAAAGTCCCGGGCTGAACCAGAGCAGGACCGCAATGGCAAGACTCAGGAGAATCACGAGCGCGAAGCTCAGGAGAGTCTCATAAAGGGTCACTCCGATATGCAGAAAGATGCTTCCATCCAGAATCATGTCCCTGAGACAGAGGGCAATGCGCGAGGGACTGCTGAAGATGAAGGAATCAATGATCCCGGTGTTTGCTGTGAATTCCCACAGGAACAGGAATCCAAGAAGGATGGCGGCGCGGGAGAAACGGACGATCTTCCTGCGGCGGCGCTGTTTGTTCAGGTAATAGATCTGGCCTTGGGAAAGTTCATTCATTGGGATTTAACTCCTTCCATATGAGATTGAAATAGGATTTGAATTCCGGGGCATTGCGCCGTTTCAGAGGTGTTAGATCCGGCTCCTGGAATGTGATGGGGACGGTCTGTAGTATGGTGGCGGGGCGGGCGGTGAGGACGATCACGCGATCGGCAAGGCTGATGGCTTCCGCCAGATCGTGTGTGACCAGAATTGCGCTTTTTTTCTCTTTTCGGATGATCTGGCCGATGTCGTCCCCGACCGTCAGTCTTGTCTGGTAGTCGAGCGCCGAGAAAGGTTCATCCAGCAGGAGAAGATCCGGCTCCATAACCAGTGTGCGCACGAGGGCGGCCCTCTGCCGCATTCCTCCGGAGAGTTCCGAAGGGCGGGAATTAGCGAATTGATCCAGTCCGTAGATGTCCAGCAGTTCGCGTGCTTTTTCTTTGGCACGGGCGGTCATGCTGTGCTGGATTTCCAGACCGAGGAGTACGTTGTGATAGACGGTGCGCCATTCCAGAAGTTCATCCTTCTGAAGCATATAGCCGATGTTGGTGGCGCTGCCGCGTAAGTATTTTCCATTTAGCAGGATCAGCCCTTTTTCGGGTTCCAGAAGACCTGCAATCAGGTGTAAGAGTGTGGATTTTCCACAGCCGGACGGACCGACGATGGCGAGAAAGTCGCCTTCTTTCATAGAGAACGAAATGTGTTCCAGCGCTTTGGTTTCGCCGTCCATGTTGTGATAGGCATAATTGATATCTTTGACTTCCAGCAGATATTCCATAGGTAACCTCCAGTCTCATGAATGATACGGGGAAAGATTCTATATATTATTTTATGAAAAGATACACATATCTGTTCGGAAACGGTAATATTTGATAAGAAATACGAAGAAACATATAAGATCCGGGAAGGAAAGAAGAGAGGAGTAGGGAAGAAGTGAACAGGAATTATCAGAAGGAGATGGAGAAGGTGATCGGATGCCTGGAAGAGGAAGAAAAGGTCCCGAAGCTTCTGCTCCACAGCTGTTGTGCACCGTGCAGCAGTTATGTACTGGAATATTTATCGCAGTATTTTGAGATCACGGTGTTTTACTATAATCCGAATATTTTTCCGGAAGAGGAATTCTATAAGAGAATCCGGGAACAGGAGCGGCTGATCCGGGAAATGCCTGCGAAGTATCCGGTTCATTTCCTTGCGGGAAATTATGACAGTGAGAAATTTTATGCCATGGCAAAAGGGCTGGAGCAGGTGCCGGAGGGCGGCGAGCGCTGTTTTAAATGTTATGAGCTGAGACTCAGGGAAGCGGCAAAGGTGGCGGCAGCGGGCGGATTTGACTATTTTACCACGACGCTCAGCATCAGTCCGCTGAAAAATGCCGCAAAGCTCAATGAAATCGGCGAGCGTCTGGCGGCGGAATATCAGGTTGCGTATCTTCCGTCTGATTTTAAAAAGAAGAACGGATATAAGCGTTCTACCGAGCTCTCCAGAGAGTATGGATTATACAGGCAGGATTACTGTGGCTGTATTTTCTCGAAAAAAGAGCGGATGGAAACTTTACAGAAGTAGGAAAACTGTGGTACACTCAAAAAGGTTTACTAAGTGATGAAAAGGCAGAAAAGAGGGAAAGCGATGGCACAGTTATGGGGAGGACGCTTTACGAAGGAGACGGATCAGCTCGTTTATAACTTTAATGCGTCCATTTCATTCGACAAACGGTTTTACGAACAGGATATTAAGGGAAGTATCGCCCATGTGATGATGCTTTGTAAGCAGGGAATCCTGTTTGAGGAAGAGAAGAAAGAAATTATTGCAGGTCTGGAAAGTATTCTCCGCGATGTGGAGAGCGGCAGACTTGAGATTACAGATAAATATGAAGATATACACAGTTTTGTGGAGGCGAATCTGATCGAGCGGATCGGGGATGTGGGTAAGATGCTCCACACCGGGCGCAGCAGGAATGACCAGGTGGCACTGGATATGAAGATGTATATCCGGAGTGAGATTATTTCCCTGCAGGGACTGGTGGTGGATCTTTTGCGGGAGCTTCTGGAGATCATGAAGCAGAACGTTGATACGATCATGCCGGGATTTACACATATGCAGAAAGCGCAGCCGACGACGCTGGCGCATCATATGGGAGCTTATTTTGAAATGTTCAAGCGGGATCATTCGCGTTTGAAGGATATTTATAAACGGATGAACACCTGTCCGCTGGGAGCAGGAGCGCTTGCGGGAACGACTTATCCGCTGGATCGGAACTATACGGCAGAGCTTCTTGGATTTGACGGGCCGACGCTCAACAGTATGGATTCCGTTTCCGACCGGGATTATCTGATCGAACTGATGAGTGCGCTTTCCACGATCATGATGCATCTGAGCCGGTTTTCGGAAGAGGTGATCATCTGGAATTCGAATGAGTACCAGTTTGTCGAGATTGATGACAGCTACAGTACGGGAAGCAGCATCATGCCGCAGAAGAAGAATCCGGACATTGCCGAGCTGGTGCGCGGTAAGACGGGACGTGTCTACGGTGCATTGATGTCGATTCTGACAACGATGAAAGGAATCCCTTTGGCATATAATAAGGATATGCAGGAGGATAAGGAACTGATCTTTGATGCGATCGACACGGCGAAGGGCTGTCTGGCCCTATTTACCGGAATGATCTCTACAATGAAGTTCAACAAAGAGCGGATGAACGAGAGTTCACGCCACGGTTTCACCAATGCCACAGATGCGGCGGATTACCTGGTGAATCATGGAGTGCCGTTCAGGGATGCACACGGGATCGTAGGTCAGTTGGTTCTCTACTGTATCGATAAGGGAATTGCGCTGGATGATATGTCTCTGGAAGAATACAAAGCGATCTCACCGGTATTTGGGGAAGACATCTATGACGCAATCAGCATGGAGACCTGTGTGAACAAGCGGAAGACGATCGGAGCACCGGGACCGGATGCGATGCGTAAGGTCATTGAGATCTATACGAAATATCTGGAAGAGTGCTAATATAGTTACTGTTCACACAGTAGCCAGCATTTACTGCCGGCTACGTGCCAACAGCGTACATGGCACGCGGATTTGGAATGGAAAATAGCTTGCATTTCTTAGGGAAATGGGTTATTATACTTGGGACACGTACAAATGTGTTCCGACTAAAGACAAAATAGAGAAAAGAAATGAGGAAAAGCGATGAAAAAGAAATTAAAAGTTGGGATTCTTGGAGCGACCGGAATGGTTGGACAGCGTTTTATCGCCCTTCTGGAGAATCACCCATGGTTTGAGGTTGTCACTGTAGCAGCAAGCCCGCGTTCTGCAGGCAAAACATATGAAGAGGCAGTTGGAGACCGTTGGAAAATGGACACTCCGATGCCGAAGAAAGTAAAGAAACTGATCGTACATAATATTAATGAAGTAGAGGAAGTTGCATCTACTGTTGATTTTGTTTTCAGTGCGGTCGATATGACGAAAGAAGAGATCCGTGCGATCGAAGATGCTTATGCTAAGGCAGAGACACCGGTTGTTTCCAATAACAGTGCACATCGCTGGACACCGGATGTACCGATGGTTGTACCGGAGATCAACCCGGAGCATTTTGAAGTGATTGAGGCTCAGAGAAAACGTCTCGGAACAAAACGCGGATTCGTAGCCGTAAAACCGAACTGCTCGATTCAGAGCTATGCACCGGTGCTTACCGCCTGGAAAGAATTCCAACCGACCGAAGTTGTAGCTACAACGTATCAGGCAATTTCAGGAGCCGGAAAAACCTTTAAAGACTGGCCGGAAATGGTAGAGAATATTATTCCGTATATCGGCGGCGAAGAAGAGAAGAGTGAACAGGAACCGCTTCGTCTCTGGGGCAGAGTGGAAAACGGACAGATCGTGAAAGCGAAAGAGCCTGTGATCACGACCCAGTGTATCCGTGTTCCGGTTCTGAACGGACATACCGCAGCGGTATTTGTAAACTTTGCAAAGAGCCCGACAAAAGAAGAGCTTCTTGAAAAACTGGAAAACTTTAAGGGTCTTCCGCAGGAACTGGAGCTTCCAAGTGCGCCGAAGCAGTTTATCCGTTATCTCGAAGAAGATAACCGTCCGCAGGTAAAACTGGATGTGGATTATGAGAATGGAATGGGAATCACGGTCGGACGTCTGAGAGAAGACACATTGTTTGACTGGAAATTCGTAGGACTTTCCCACAACACAGTACGTGGAGCGGCAGGCGGAGCAATCCTGTGTGCAGAGACACTTGTTGCGAAGGAATATATCAAGGCAAAATAAGAGAACATCTGATAGGCCGTTTCATTTGAACAAATGTTACGGCCTTTTTAAACTTATTTTATAGGGGAAGATATTTGCCACGGTATCAGGCAAGACAGGGGGAAGGATTATGGACAAAGAAATGCTGAATTATACACAGAACAGAGAGCTTTCCTGGCTGAAATTCAATCACCGGGTTCTGGAAGAGGCACAGGATCCGACGGTTCCGCTTCTGGAGCGGATGAAATTTGTTGCGATCTTTACCAGCAATCTGGATGAGTTCTTTATGATCCGTGTTGGGAGCCTGTATGACATGGCCCAGACGGATCATACGGCGGTTGACAGTCGTTCGGGCATGACGCCGAAAGAACAGCTGGATGCGATTTTTGCGGCAGTGGCACCGCTATATAAGGAGCGCGACAAGACATACTCTGAGATTAAAAAGCTGCTGAGCCCGTATGGTGTCTGCGGGCTTTCCATAAAGGAACTGGAAGCACAGGAAAAGAAGTACGTTAAGAAGTATTTTAAAGATCAGATTCTGCCGATCCTTTCGCCACAGATCGTGGACGCGAATCATCCGTTTCCTCATCTTCTGAATAAAGCCTTGTATGTAATCGCCAATCTGAAGCAGGACAACAAGTCCATGCTGGGAATCGTGCCGGTACCGCAGTTTGTATCCGACATTCTGTATTTGCCGGGGCATGACATCCGTTATATCCGGATGGAGAAGGTGCTGATGGAATATTTGAATCTGATCTTTGAAAAATACGAGGTTACAGACCGGAACTATATCTGCGTGACGAGAAATGCGGATATTTCCCCGGATGACGAATCCCTGGAGATCAACGATGATTTCCGATTCCGTATGCAGGAGACGCTTCATAAACGTCGCAGAATGGCGGTCGTTCGTCTGGAGACGGCAGAGCCGCTTCCAAAAGATGCGGAAAAGTATTTCTGTGATAAATTTAAGATCACCCCGGCTCAGATCTTCCGGACCAAAATGCCGATGAAGCTGGATTACATTTTCTCGATTATGGATAAAGTGCCGTCTTCCATGAAGCGTCCGCTGGTGGATGAACCGTTCACCCCGCAGCCGTGCCGTTACCTGACCGACGACAGTGTGATGAAGCAGGTAAAAAAGAAGGATGTTCTTTTATCCTTTCCATATGAGAGTATGGATCCGTTTCTGCGTCTGATTAAAGAGGCTTCTCAGGACCCGTCGGTTCTAACAATCAAGATCACGATCTACCGTCTTGCAAAGAAAGCAAGACTGGTGGAATATCTCTGTGCGGCGGCTGAAAACGGGAAGGAGGTCACGGTACTGATCGAGCTTCGTGCACGGTTCGACGAGCAGAATAACATTGACTGGTCGGAACGGCTTGAGGAGGCAGGCTGCAGGGTGATCTATGGATTTGATGGTTACAAGGTGCATTCGAAAATCTGTCTGATCACATACCGGAACAAGAATGAAATTCAGTATATCACGCAGGTGGGTACGGGAAATTACAACGAGAAGACGGCTGCAATGTACACCGATGTTTCACTGATTACGGCAAATAAGAGCATCGGAAATGATGCGTCCGTATTTTTCAAAAATATGTCGATCGGCAATCTGAACGGGAGCTATGAGAATCTGATCGTATCGCCGACAAGCCTGAAACCGAAGATCCTGCATCTCATAGATGAGGAAATCAAAAAGGGTGCCTCCGGGCGGATCGTCATGAAAATGAATTCGGTGACGGATGTGGATTTTATCCGCAAAATATCGGAAGCGTCTCAGGCCGGAGTGAAGATCGATCTGATCGTCCGGGGAATCTGCTGTATCCTTCCGGGCGTGCCGGGTTATACGGAAAATCTGAAAGTAACCAGCATTGTTGGACGTTTTCTGGAACATCCCAGGATTTTCTGTTTTGGAGAAGGACCGGATCAGAAGGTATACATCGGCTCAGCGGACATGATGACGAGAAATACCGAAAAACGTGTGGAAGTGGCCTGCCCGGTTTACGACAGCCGGATCAAAGACCAGCTGGTACATATGCTGGAAATCATGCTGGAGGATAACCAGAAAGCACGTGAGCTGCAAAGTGACGGCAGCTATAAAAAGAAAGAAAAAGGGACCAAAAAAGTCTGTGCTCAGGAGTATTTCATGAAGGAAGCGCTTACGGTAAAGAGACCGAAAAAGGCGGATGAAGCAGGTCTGTGGGTGCGGATTCTAAAATGGTTCTTTGGAAAACAACATCGATAGGACGGACAGGAGTATTTGTAATTATTTATGGGTAAAAAATCAGTTTATATAGCCGAAAAACCGAGTGTTGCGCAGGAATTTGCCAAGGCGCTGCACCTGAATTTAAAAAGAAAGGACGGGTATCTGGAGGCGGATGAAGCCATCGTAACCTGGTGTGTGGGGCATCTGGTGACCATGAGTTATCCGGAAGCTTATGATGAGAAATACAAACGCTGGAGCCTTCAGACGCTCCCTTTTATTCCTAAGGAATATAAATATGAAGTAATCCCGGCTGTGAAGAAACAGTTTGAGATTGTGAAAGGTGTGCTCACCCGGGAAGATGTGGAGCGGATCTATGTCTGTACCGACTCCGGACGGGAAGGAGAATATATTTACCGGCTGGTGGAGCAGATGGCTCATGTGAAGGGAAAAGAACGCCGCAGGGTCTGGATTGATTCCCAGACGGAGGAAGAGATCCTGAGAGGGATCCGGGAGGCGAAGGATCTGTCCGAGTATGACAATCTTTCGGCTTCCGCTTATCTTCGGGCCAAGGAAGATTATCTGATGGGAATTAATTTTTCCCGACTTCTTACACTCAAATACGGGAACAGCATTTCCGGTTATCTGGGAAATAACTACACCGTCATTTCCGTAGGACGCGTGATGACCTGTGTACTGGGGATGGTGGTGCGCCGCGAGCGTGAGATCCGTGAATTCGTCAAAACTCCGTTCTACCGTGTCCTGCAGAGTGTGGATGTGGACGGGCACAGCTTTGACGGTGAGTGGAGAGCGGTGAAGGACTCCCTATATTTTGAATCGCCGAAACTGTATAAAGAAAATGGATTTAAGAAGCGGGAGGATGCCGAGAACCTGATCGCACACCTAAATGAAGGGCCTGCGGAGACGAAGATCCTTTCCATCGAAAAGAAAAAAGAAAAGAAGAATCCGCCTCTTTTATTTAACCTGGCAGAGCTGCAGAATGAATGTTCCAAACGGTTCAAGATCAGTCCCGACGAAACGCTGCGCATTGTGCAGGAATTATATGAGAAGAAGCTGGTGACTTATCCGAGAACGGATGCCCGTGTGCTTTCCACTGCGGTTGCGAAGGAAATCACGAAGAATCTGAACGGGCTGAGCAAATATCCTGTGGCGGCGCCTTATATGCAGGACATTCTGAATTTCGGCAGCTACAAGAATCTCGCGAAGACACGGTATGTCAATGATAAACAGATTACGGACCATTATGCGATCATTCCCACCGGACAGGGGCTGCCGGCTTTGAATTCGGTTGCGCCGGTGGCGAAAAACGTATATGATGTAATTGTACGGAGATTTCTCAGTATTTTCTATCCGCCTGCAGTATATCAGAAAGTGGCTGTGACGACACAGATGCAGGAAGAACAGTTTTTTGCAAGCTTCCGTGTGCTGGCTGAAGAGGGATATCTGAAGGTGGCAGGGATCCCGGGGAAGAAAGCGGCATCGCCAAAGGGAACTGCCGTCGATGCGGAGTCTTCTGAAAATCCGGCTTCGGATGGGGAGAATGAAACACAGGATCTGGATGCGGCGTTTTTTGAATGTATTCAGAAGCTGAAAAAGGGAATGGTTCTTCCTGTGAAAGGCCTTGCGATCAAGGAAGGAGAAACCTCTCCTCCGAAACGATATAATTCGGGTTCTATGATCCTTGCGATGGAAAATGCGGGGCAGTTGATCGAGGATGAAGAGCTGCGCGCACAGATCAAAGGTAGCGGAATCGGTACCAGTGCCACACGCGCGGAGATTCTGAAGAAATTATTTAACATCAAATACCTGGCGCTGAACAAGAAGACACAGGTGATCACACCGACACTTCTCGGCGAGATGATCTATGATGTGGTGGACCATTCTATCAAGTCACTTTTGAATCCGGAACTGACTGCGAGCTGGGAAAAGGGGCTCACATATGTTGCAGACGGTGATATCACGCCGGATGAATATATGAGAAAGCTGGAGCAGTTCATTATAACCCGTACAAACGGCGTGCTGGGTTTAAATAACCAATATCAACTGAGAGGCTGTTATGACAAGGCGGCTGAGTTTTATAAAAAACCTGTGAAGAACACAGAAAAAGGGAAAGGGAAAAAAGAATGAAAGAAATGACTGTAAAAGAAATGTACACATTGGAAGAGACGATTGCGAAGGACATTTTTGAAGGTGTTACCTATCCATGGGAAGTACTGCCGAAGATCAGCAGCTTTATTTTAGAACTGGGTGCCACACTTCCGGAGGAAGAATATGAAAAGCGCGGTGAAAATGTGTGGGTGGCAAAGTCCGCAAAGGTGGCTCCGACTGCATTTATCGGCGGCCCGGCGATCATCGGAAAGGAAGCGGAGATCCGTCATTGTGCATTTATCCGCGGAAATGCGATTGTAGGGGAAGGCGCTGTTGTGGGAAATTCCACTGAGCTTAAGAATGTCATTCTTTTCAACAAAGTGCAGGTTCCACATTATAATTACGTCGGTGATTCGGTTCTCGGATATAAATCCCACATGGGTGCCGGTTCGATTACGTCCAATGTGAAATCTGATAAGAAGCTGGTTGTGATCAAGACTCCGGAGGGAGGTATTGAGACCGGTATGAAGAAATTCGGCGCGATGCTGGGAGATAATGTGGAAGTCGGATGCGGAACGGTTCTGAATCCGGGAAGCGTGGTTGGAAAAGGAACGAATATTTATCCACTTTCCATGGTAAGAGGCTATGTTCCGGCAAACAGTATTTATAAAAAGCAGGGCGAGGTCGTAGAAAAGAGATAATTTCTTCGGTTTCCGGGAAGTTTGGAGAAACAAGATGAGATACAAATGTGTAGTTTCCGATCTGGATAAAACGCTTCTGAATGAGGAGAGTACGCTTTCTGCGACGACGCGGGATGCGCTTGAACGGCTGATCGAGGCGGGAATCCTGGTGGTCCCGGCAAGCGGGAGGCCGTTTGGGGCATTTCCGGAGTGCATCACGAAAATGGACGGGATCCGGTATGCGATCACTTCCAACGGCGTGGTACTGATGGATGTCGAGAAACGGGAACAGATCTGGTCCCTGAAGCTTCAAAGCCAGGTGGTCAGGAGTGTGTTTGCACTTTTAGAACATTATTCTGTGACTTACGAGGCATTCATCGACGGAAAGGCGTACACCGGTCAGGACTATTTTGACTGCCCTGAGATGTTTGGTGTACGGCCTGAGATTCGCGGTTACATTCAAAGTACCCGTCATGCAGTACCGGATATCCGGAGCTTTCTCAAGGAGCATGAGAAGGAACTGGACTGCATGGATGTGATCGCAAATCCAAAAGAAAAAGACGAGATCCTGAAGCTGGTTCGGGAAACGATTCCCGGAATCTATGTGACGACCAGTACCCCGCATCTGATCGAAATATCGGACGAGGCGGCGGGTAAACATGCCGGACTTAAGAAACTTCTGGAAATGCTGAAGATCGACCCGTCGGAGGCCATCGCGTTCGGTGACGGGGACAATGACAGCGAAATGCTTCGGGAAGCAGGACTTGGAGTAGCGGTATCTAATGCGGGTGAGCTTTGCAGGGCGGCTGCCGATATGATCACAGCTTCCAATGAGGAAGATGGTGTGGCAGAGGCGCTTTATCGGGTTTTCCCGGAAATATTCGGGAGTAAAACAGGCGGAATCGGGAAAAGGAAAGGAATCAAGAAATGAGAAAAGTAGGATTTATCGGTGTAGGGATCATGGGAAAATCCATGGTGCGTAATTTGATGAAGGCAGGATTTGAACTGCATATTTATGCGAGAAATCGTGCAAAGGTGGAAGATGTAATCGGGGAAGGAGCCCTGTTTCATGACTCAATTGCTGCCTGCGTAAAGGGATGCGAGACGGTCATTACGATCGTTGGTTTTCCGCAGGATGTGGAAGAAGTATACTTCGATGAAGGAGGCATTCTGGAATCTGCAGATGCCGGTGCTTATCTGATTGATATGACGACGACCAGTCCACAGATTTCTGTGAAGATTAGTAAAGAAGGGGAAGAAAAAGGATTTCATGTGCTGGATGCGCCGGTCACCGGAGGGGATACCGGGGCGAAGGCCGGAACCTTATCCATTCTGGTCGGCGGAAAGGAAGAAGATTTCGAGGCATGTATGCCACTTTTTGAGGCCATGGGAACCAATATCAACTATCAGGGTGAAGCAGGCTGCGGCCAGCATGCGAAGCTTGCCAACCAGATTATGATCGCGGGAACCCTTACAGGAGTCTGCGAGGCTCTGAGCTATGCGAAAGCGAAAGGTCTGGATATGCCGACTTTATTAAAATCGGTTTCCACAGGAGCAGCGGGAAGCAAACAGCTCGACACCTTCGGACCGAAGATCCTGGAGGAGGATTATGCACCGGGATTCTTTATGAAGCATTTCATCAAAGATATGAAGCTGGCGCTGGTGGAGGCAAATATCAGCGGACTCAGTCTGGAGATGCTCAGTCTTGTTCTTGCAAATTACGAGGAGCTTGAGGCAGAAGGGCTGGGAGATCTCGGAACTCAGGCACTGATGAAGTACTACGAAGTACAAGAGGAGGAATAACCATGAAACTTACGGTGTTAGGGACTGGAAATGCAGCGGTGACGGAATATTTTAACACCTGTTTCGTATTGTCAGATAATCACAGGCACTTTCTGGTAGACGGTGGCGGTGGAAACCGCATCTTAAAAGCGCTGAAGGACGCACAGGTACCGTTGGAAGAAATCCACGATATTTTCCTGACTCACGAACATCTTGATCATATTCTTGGCGTTATCTGGCTGATCCGTATGATTGGACAGAAGATGAATCAGGGAAAATATGAGGGTGATCTCAGAATCTACTGCCATTCGGATCTGGTAAATAAGGTGGTGACGATCGCGGAGCTCACTATTCAGAAGAAGGTGACAAAGCATATCGGAGAAAGGATTCAGATGATTCCTCTGGAAAACGGGGACCGGAAGATGATCATGGATTGTCCGGTCACCTTCTTTGATATCCAGTCGACGAAAGCGAAACAGTACGGATTCTCCATGATCCTACCCGGCGGCACAAAGCTCTCCTGCTGCGGAGACGAACCCTATAACCCATGCGAATACGAGTATGTAAAGGACAGCGACTGGCTGATGCATGAGGCATTCTGCCTATATAGCGAGGCCGATCGATACAAACCTTACGAGAAACACCATAGCACGGTGCGGGAAGCATGTGAACTTGCCGAACGGCTGGGCGTGGCAAATTTGATTTTGTATCACACTGAGGAAGACCATCTGAAGAACAGGAAGGAATTGTATACGGCTGAGGGAAAAGCGTATTATCACGGAAATCTGTATGTTCCGGAGGATATGGAATGGTTTGAAATATAGTGCGGGAAATCTTTGGATAGAATGATTTCTTATATTTGATTTGGAAGCAACACTTTGGCTCTGCGGCTGAAGTGTTGCTTCTTTCTGGTACAGCTTTTTATCGCAACAGGATCCGTGAAATTGCTTGTAAAGAAGATTTTGGTATGGTATCATTCAAGGAGGTAAGGATCAGAGTATTTTGATCCTTTCCGTTTTCAGTTGCCATGCATATGAGAAAATGGTTCGGTGGACCATTTTTGAGTGGCACATTTTCAGAGAGATGACGATGGCATTGTGGTTCGGTTCTGCAATAGATCATTCGTCATAATAAGAACAAAACTGCTTGACAAAACAGAACGTATGTACTATTATTGATTTACGACAAACATTCGTTCGATAGAGTCGGAATTCCAAAAGTAAACTTTGATGAGAAAATTCAGTAAAGATAAAGGAGAATTTGAATTATGGCAGCAATGAGTGATGAGAATAAAAAGAAAGCGCTGGATGCAGCGATTGCAAAACTGGAGAAGGATTTTGGAAAAGGAACTGTGATGAAGCTGGGGGATCCGGCCGCACAGGTTCAGGTGGAGACTGTACCGACAGGATCCCTGAGTCTCGATATTGCGCTCGGAATGGGCGGCGTACCGAAGGGACGTATCGTGGAGATCTACGGACCGGAGTCCAGTGGTAAGACGACGGTCGCACTTCATATGATCGCCGAAGTCCAGAAGCGCGGAGGAATTGCAGGATTCATTGATGCGGAGCACGCGCTGGATCCTGTGTATGCGAAGAATATCGGTGTGGATATTGATGAATTATATATTTCCCAGCCGGACAGCGGTGACCAGGCACTGGAGATCACGGAGACGATGGTGCGCTCCGGAGCGATCGATATCATTGTTGTGGACTCCGTAGCTGCACTTGTACCGAAACAGGAGATCGAAGGTGACATGGGAGACAGTCATGTCGGGCTTCAGGCGCGTCTGATGTCCCAGGCACTCAGAAAACTGACGCCGGTAATCAGTAAGTCGAACTGTGTAGTGATCTTCATCAACCAGCTTCGTGAGAAGGTCGGTGTGATGTTCGGTAATCCGGAGACCACTACGGGAGGTAGAGCTCTGAAGTTCTATGCTTCTGTGCGTATGGATGTAAGAAGGATCGAGACTCTGAAGCAGGGCGGTGAGATGGTAGGAAACCGTGTCCGTGTCAAGATTGTGAAGAATAAGATCGCGCCGCCGTTCAAAGAAGCGGAGTTTGATATCATGTTCGGAAAAGGAATTTCCAGAGAAGGAGATATCCTTGATCTTGCCGCAAACGTGGATGTGATCAATAAGAGCGGTGCATGGTATGCATATAACGGAGAGAAGATCGGACAGGGCAGGGAAAATGCAAAGACTTATCTTGCTTCTCATCCGGAGATTATGGAAGAAGTAGAAGAAAAGGTCAGAGAGCATTACGGACTTGGCGAGGGTGCCCCGGAGACACAGGAAGACTGATTCGGCAGGTGAGAATGCATGATTATTACGGAAATAGAGTCGGTCACAAAGACAAAATTCAGGATGTATTTAGATGGAGAATATGTATGTATGCTCTATAAAACGGATCTGAAGAGTTATGGCCTTGAGAAAGGCAGCGAAATTACGGATGAGATCTGGAGCAGACTGAAAGAGGAAGTACTTCTGAAACGGGCAAAGCTGAGAGCCATGCATTTGTTGACGGATATGGCGAGAACGGAGGAGCAGCTCAGGCAGAAGCTCAGACAGAACGGATATCCGGAGGACGTGACGGAAGCGGCGATTGCGTATGTGAAGTCTTTTGGATACATAAATGACGAGAACTATGTCCGAAATTTCATTGAGAGCAGGAAGGGCAAGAAGAGCCGCCGTGAGATCGAGGCACTTCTTGCACAGAAGAACGTGTCCGGAGAACTCGTTGACAAGGTTCTGGAAGAAGTTTATGCAGAGCATTCGGATCGGGAGGCAATTCGGGAGATCATGCATAAAAAGCACTGGAATCCGGAAGAGATGGATCCTGTCAGCTTGCAGAAAGCATATGCCAGTCTGGCACGCAAAGGCTTTCGCTATACGGACATAAAAAAGGCGTTTAAGCCCTAATCGTCAAGTGATACAAGTTTTGGCACGGAATGCTTGACATATTTGTGAAAACAGTATAGAATTTAAGTGTTGTATTTGTACAATGAAAACTAAATAAGGAGGTGCTCCTGTGCCAATAATGAGTATAATTATTGCTGTGGTTGTCACACTTATTGTGGCGGTGCCGATTACTTATTTTGCTACCGTGTCGAAGTTAAAAAGTGACGCGGATTCTAAAATCGGAAATGCTGATACAAAAGCAAGAGAAATCATAGATGATGCATTGAAGACGGCAGAAGCAAAAAAGAAGGAAGCTCTCTTGGAAGTAAAAGAGGAATCGATCAGAACGAAGAACGAACTCGAGAAGGAAACCAAAGAACGTCGGGCAGAGTTACAACGTTATGAGAAGCGAGTCCTTTCTAAAGAGGAATCCGTTGACAAGCGTTCGGAAGCAATGGAACGCAGGGAAGCGACATTTACTTCGAGAGAAGAAGCGATTAAGCAGCGCGAAGCAAAGGTAGAAGAACTTAGCAAACAAAGAGTACAGGAACTAGAAAGAATCTCAGGACTTACCTCCGAACAGGCAAAAGATTATCTGTTGAAAACTGTTGAAGATGATGTGAAACATGACACTGCGAAAATGATTAAAGAGCTGGAGAATCAGGCGAAGGAAGAGGCTGATAAGAAAGCGAAGGAATGCGTCGTGACGGCGATTCAGAGATGTGCTGCAGATCATGTTGCTGAAACTACAATTTCTGTAGTACAGCTTCCGAGTGATGAGATGAAGGGAAGAATTATCGGACGTGAAGGTCGGAATATCCGTACCCTCGAAACATTGACCGGTGTGGAGTTAATTATTGACGATACTCCGGAAGCGGTTGTTTTATCCGGATTTGACCCGATCCGCAGAGAAGTGGCAAGAATTGCCCTGGAGCGTTTGATTGTTGACGGACGAATTCATCCGGCGAGAATCGAAGAAATGGTAGAAAAAGCACAAAAAGAAGTGGATACAATGATCCGCGAGGAAGGTGAAGCAGCAGCGCTGGAAGTTGGTGTACATGGTATTCATCCGGAACTGATTCGACTTCTTGGACGAATGAAGTTCAGAACAAGCTATGGACAGAATGCACTCAAGCATTCTATTGAAGTAGCACAACTTTCCGGACTTCTCGCAGGTGAGATCGGACTTGATGTCCGTTTGGCTAAGAGAGCCGGACTTTTACATGACATTGGTAAATCAATTGATCATGATGTAGAGGGCTCACACATTCAGATTGGTGTGGATTTATGTAGAAAGTATAAAGAATCACCTACAATTATCAATGCAGTAGAAGCGCATCACGGTGATGTAGAACCAGAGACTCTGATTGCATGCATCGTTCAGGCGGCAGACACGATCTCTGCGGCAAGACCGGGTGCGAGAAGAGAAACATTGGAAACATATACAAACAGATTAAAACAGTTAGAAGATATCACGAACCAGTTTAAGGGCGTTGATAAATCTTTTGCAATTCAAGCAGGTAGAGAGATTCGTGTAATGGTAGTTCCAGAACAAGTATCTGATGACGATATGGTATTGCTGGCAAGAGATATTTCAAAACAGATTGAATTCGAATTGGAATATCCGGGACAGATAAAAGTAAACGTAATTCGCGAATCAAGAGTTACGGATTACGCAAAATAAGCAGGAAATAACAGCTATTCAGAAGGGGTACCTTCGGGATAGCTGTTTTTTGCTGGATAGAATGGGCTCAGAGTAATCCTGCATGATGTGGTGGGATTGAGTTATGATAATACGGGAAAAGAGGGATGGATCATATGGAAAAAGAAATGACCAGAGTGAAACGAATACGAATGTATCAGGGCGCGATCGTAGATGTTTATCGTGACTATATGCAGTTTTCCAATGGAAATACAGAGGAGTGGGATTATATTCATCACCGGGGAGCAGCTGCAGTAGTGCCTGTAACGGATGACGGGCGTATTATTATGGTTCGTCAGTATCGGAATGCTCTGGAACGGTTTACACTGGAGATCCCGGCAGGGGCACTGGATGATCCGGAAGAGCCGGGAATCAACTGTTCGGCAAGAGAATTGGAGGAGGAGACAGGATACCGGTCAGAGAACCTGGAATGGCTGATTACATTAAGAACAACCGTTGCATTCTGCAATGAGCGGATTGAAGTATATGTGGCAAAAAATCTTGTACCATCGAAACAGCATCTGGATCCGAATGAATTCGTCAATGTGGAATTACATACAGTAGAAGAACTGAAACAGATGATATTTGACGGTGAGATTGAAGACTCTAAAACAGTGGCCTCTATTCTGGCTTACGATGCAAAGTATAATCGGAAATAAGTGAGTAAAATGTGAATCAGCGAGGAAAACCCGACATATAATGGAATATCTTGAAAAAAGGGAGGCCATGGGAGTGCAGCTTCATCAAAGTAAGCAGCAGCTGGTGCTTGTTTTCGTGTCCGGGTTCCTCTTGGGAATCGTCTATGCCAATCTCGCTGCGGACAGTTTTAGTACAGTAACAGGAGTGTTTCATGAATCATTTTTTACCCAGTATGCACAGTCGGAGATTGATATAGGAGAGTATTTCCCGTATTTGTTGCGATACAGGATGTTGCCTGCAGTGTTCCTGGGACTTGCGGGGGGTACAAAGTTTAAGAAAACAGCGGCGATCGGAACATTGCTCTGGACAGGCTTTTCGGCAGGAATCGTAGCTGCTGCGTCTGTGCTCCGTCTTGGTGCCCGGGGTATGCTTCTGTGTATAGCCGGAATGTTACCACATTTCTTTTTTTACAGCCTGGCCTACATAGTGATTCTGTGGTATTTGTATCATTATCCACAGTCAGAGTGGAATGCGGGAAAAACAGGATTTGTGGCCATCATGATTCTGGCAGGGATCATGACAGAAGCGTATCTGAATCCGGGAATCGTAAAATGGTTTCTGAAATTGATCTGTTAAAAGAGTCTGGCTTGGCTAGTCAGACTCTTTTCGCTTGCCATAATGGAGAAGTCCGTAAAGAGAAAGTGCAGATATGAGAAACTGGCTGGCAAGAAGCCCGTGCAGATATGCGAGGATCCCATATTTGGGGATCAGAAAATACACGCTGCAGATTCGCATCAAGAGTCCGGCTGTGTTGGTAAGAAATGTGAACGATGTTTTGCCGAGACCGTTCAATATACTGATTAATGCTGTGTTGGTATATAAGAACGGACAAATAAAAGCCAGTGTTATAATGAAATTGCCGGCCTCGCTGTTGTGGAAAATAAGATTTCCCATAATATTTCCGAGAACGAAGAACCCGGCCATGCAGAGAAAACCAAGAGAAAAACAGCAGAAGACAACCTTTCGTATCAATTTGGGCAGATTATCTCGCAAATCAGAGACCTGGAGCTCCGCGACGGTCGGAAGAAGCATGGTGGAGACGGAATTTGTGATCGCAGATGGAAACAGGATGCAGGGGAGCGCCATACCGGTCAGAACCCCGTATGTACTTAAGGAGTCGGATAAAGTCAGTCCATACATTTGAAGACGCAACGGAATCAGGATTGCTTCCGCACTCTGAAGAAGATTGAGTAACACCCGGTTTGCCGTCAAGGGAATAGAAAGGTGAAGCAGTTCCCTTGCCGGTATAAGAAAATCCTGAAGTTTCCCGGACGGAGAAAACAGAGTTTCGTGCAGCATAAAGATGCTGTAAATTGCTGAGACTATTTCTCCGCAGACCATGCCCAGTACTGCGATGGTAACAGGGGTTCCCATGAAAAAATGCAGGCCGATCTGACACAAAAAAACAACGGAAAGTACTCTGAACAGCTGCTCCAGAAGCTGGGACACGGCTGGTACTTCTGTTTTTTTCATTCCAAGATAATATCCACAAATACAGCTGTGGATTGCAGCAAAGGGAAAAGCAAGGGACATGGAGGTTAGCAGTTCTGCGCATCGCGGTTCCTGTAATATGGTAGAAGCAATCGGTTCTGCGCGCTTTTGAACGACAATCAGTGCAGCAAAAGAGAGAATCATACTGAGAAACAGTGCGGTTTTCAAAGCATTTTGGCAGGTTTTCTCCTGATTCAGAGCCTTGTACTTGGCAACAATGCGCGAAAGCGCAGTCTGAATCCCTGCGGAGGTGAGAGAAAAGCATAGGGTGTAGACCGGAAAAATAAGCTGATACAGGCCTACTCCTTCGGCCTGAAAGGTTCGGCTCAGGAAAATCCTGTAAAAGAATCCAATCACTCTTGTAAGTAATCCTGTAAAGGTTAATATAAAAGTTCCTCTGATAATGGTTTGCTTCCTGGACATAATGACTCCTAGAAGGATATTTGTTAAAGCTTATTCGGAAAAGTGACTTGACAGAACATCTGTATAGTGATATTCTCTTTATGAATTATTCCTAGCAAAAAACTAGGAATAAAACAGGATATACTGGTAATGAATAGAAGGTGATGGCGTGAAACTATCCACAAAAGGAAGATATGGACTGCGTGCATTTATAGATCTGGCAGAATATGAAGGGGTGGGGCCGGTGTCGATCAGCAGCATTTCCGAACGACAGGATATTTCCGAACGATATCTGGAACAACTGATGGCCAAGATGAAGAAGGCAGGTCTGGTCAAAAGTGTAAGAGGAGCCGGAGGCGGTTACATACTGGCCAGAAAGGCATCGGAAATATCGGTTGGAGATGTGCTTCGGGCATTGGAAGGAAGTGTTGAGCCGGTAACGTGTGCAGCATTTCACCCGGAAGAGACCTGTACCGTCAAAGACCGTTGTGTTGCGAAATACGTCTGGCAGAAAGTCAATGAGAGTGTAACTGCTACAGTAGACGGCATTATGATCGATACTCTCATAAAAGAAACGAACCAGAAAGAAACGAATCAAAAAGAAGAAAATCAAAAAATATAGAATGTAAAAGATGGAATATACAGACAAGAAGGAGGAAGAACTTATGAATAAAGTCATATATTTGGATAATGCTGCAACTACAAAGACAGCCCCGGAGGTAGTGGAGGCGATGCTGCCTTATTTTACAGAGTATTACGGCAATCCCTCAAGTGTGTACAGCTTTGCATCCGGTAACAAAGAGAAGATCAATGAGCAGAGAGAACGCATTGCAGAGATGCTCGGAGCTGCTCCCAATGAGATCTATTTTACGGCAGGCGGATCGGAATCCGACAACTGGGCACTGAAGGCAACGGCGGAAGCGTATGCAGAGAAAGGAAAGCATATTATCACGACGAAGATTGAGCATCATGCGATTCTTCATACCGGGGAATATCTCCAGAAACGCGGTTATGAAGTGACGTATCTGGATGTGGATGAGAACGGACTTGTGAAGTTGGATGAGCTGGAAGCGGCGATTCGCCCGGATACGATCCTGATTTCCGTTATGTTCGCCAACAATGAGATCGGTACCATCGAACCGATCAAAGAGATCGGTGCCATCGCGAAAAAGCATGGTGTGCTGTTCCATACGGATGCAGTTCAGGCATTTGGACAGGTACCGATCGATGTAAATGAGTGTCAGATCGATATGCTGAGTGCCAGCGGTCATAAGCTGAACGGACCGAAAGGAATCGGGTTCCTTTATATCCGCAAGGGTGTTAAGATCCGCTCCTTTATTCATGGCGGCGCACAGGAGAGAAAGCGCCGTGCCGGAACGGAAAATGTACCGGGAATTATCGGGCTTGGAACAGCAGCAGCAAGGGCAGCGGCTACCATGGAGGAACGTGCAAAGAAAGAGATTGAAATGCGTGACTATCTGATCAGCCGGGTGCTTGATGAAATCCCGTATACAAAGCTGAACGGACACCCGGAAAAGAGGCTTCCGAATAATGCAAACTTCAGTTTCCGGTTTATCGAAGGGGAATCCCTTCTGATCCGTCTGGATATGGCAGGTATCTGTGGATCAAGCGGTTCTGCCTGCACTTCGGGATCTCTGGATCCGTCCCATGTGCTGATGGCGATCGGACTTCCACACGAGATCGCGCATGGATCGCTGCGGCTGACACTGAATGAAGAGATCACCAGAGAAGAGATCGACTATGTCGTAGAACAATTGAAAACGATCGTAAGTGATCTGAGAAATATGTCACCGCTTTATGAAGACTTTATGAAAAAACAGGAGAAATAACAGGAGGTAAATATAGATGTATTCAGAAAAAGTAATGGATCATTTTCAGCACCCGAGAAATATGGGTGAGATTGAAAATGCCAGTGGAGTGGGAACAGTAGGTAATGCGAAATGTGGAGATATCATGAGAATTTATCTTGATATTGACGATAACGGTATCATCAGGGATGTCAAATTCAAGACTTTCGGGTGCGGAGCTGCCGTTGCGACCAGTAGTATGGCGACGGAGCTTGTGAAAGGCAAGAATATTCAGGAGGCAATGCAGATCACGAATAAAGCCGTTATGGAAGCACTTGACGGTCTTCCGCCGGTAAAGGTACATTGTTCTCTTCTGGCGGAAGAAGCAATTCATGCAGCACTCTGGGATTATGCGCAGAAGAATGGAATTAAGATCGAAGGACTTGAAAAACCGAAGTCCGATATTCATGAAGGAGAAGAGGACGAGGA
The DNA here is from genome assembly GCF_052065395.1 of Bariatricus sp. HCP28S3_F11. Taxonomy (NCBI): domain Bacteria; kingdom Bacillati; phylum Bacillota; class Clostridia; order Lachnospirales; family Lachnospiraceae; genus Bariatricus; species Bariatricus sp. HCP28S3_F11. Next base: position 211,664 of record NZ_JBQHUC010000001.1, read on the forward strand.
AGAAGAGTACTAGTATACTAGAACTAGACTTTGCCGCGGAGAAGAAGGATGGAGAAAAAGAAAGTTGTTGTTGGAATGTCCGGCGGTGTGGATTCTTCCGTTGCTGCCTACCTGCTAAAGGAACAGGGATATGATGTGATCGGTGTCACAATGCAGATCTGGCAGGATGAAGAAGAAACGGTGCAGGAGGAAAACGGTGGATGCTGTGGCCTCAGTGCAGTGGAAGACGCGCGCCGGGTAGCTGCCGCACTGGATATTCCGTACTATGTGATGAATTTTAAGAAAGAATTTCAGAAATATGTCATTGACTATTTTATGGATGAGTATCTGAACGGACGGACTCCGAATCCGTGTATTGCGTGCAACCGGTATGTGAAATGGGAAGCACTTCTTACGCGAAGTATGGAAATCGGTGCTGATTATATTGCGACAGGGCATTACGCAAGAATCGATGTACTTCCAAACGGAAGATATGCGATTAAGCATTCGGCAACCAGAATGAAGGACCAGACATATGCACTTTACAATCTGACACAGGATCAGCTGAAACGGACTCTGATGCCGGTGGGAGAGTATTCCAAGGAAGAGATCCGTGCTATTGCAGAGAAGATCCATCTCAAAGTGGCCAGTAAACCGGACAGTCAGGATATCTGCTTTGTACCGGACGGGGATTACGCGGAATTTATCCGAAGAGAAAGCAAAAAAGAAGTACCCGAGGGGAATTTTGTCAGTACCGACGGGAAAATCCTTGGAAGACATAAAGGAATTACACATTATACCGTCGGACAGCGCAAGGGCCTGGGCCTCTCTCTCGGACACCCCGCATTTGTTCTGGAGATTCGACCGGAAACGAACGAAGTCGTAATAGGAACGAATGAAGAATCCATGACACGGTTCGTGAAGGCAAATCGTCTGAACTTTATGGCAGTTGAAGATATCGAAGGCGAGATGCGTGCATTTGGCAAAATACGATACAATCATAAAGGTGCACCGTGTACGGTCAAAAGAACGGGTGAAGATGAAATCCTTTGCACATTTGACGAACCGGTAAGGGCGGTGACGCCGGGGCAGGCATTGGTTCTTTATGACGGAGATTACGTGCTGGGAGGCGGAACGATCATTACAGACAGAAACACATCCCTGTAGTACAAGACGGCATCGTTCCGGAAAGGAGAAAAATGTGCAGCGACTCACATATGCATACACGCTTTTCGGGGGATTCCGAAGCAGACCCGGAGAGCATGATTCTTGCGTCCATATCGAAAGGACTCGAAAGTATCTGCATCACAGACCATGAAGATATGGACTATGTCTGTGAAGGAATCGAATTTATATTTGGCAGAGAAGAATATTTCCGCACATTTTCAGAGCTTCGGGAAAAATATAAGGATCAGATCGATCTGCGAATCGGTGTGGAAATCGGACTTCAGCCGCATCTCCCGGAAAGAATTCACTCTTTCCTGAAAGGATATTCTTTTGATTATGTGATCGGATCCGTACATGTGATTCGGGGAAAGGATCCATATTACAGAGACTTCTTTGATGGGCGGACGGATAGGGAAGCATATCGGGAAGTGCTGGATGAGACGCTGACCGATATCAGCTGTTGTCCGGATTTTGATACGCTGGGGCACCTGGATTACTCCGTGCGCTACGGTACACATAGAGAAGAAGAGTATTCCTACCAGGCATTCTCGGATCAGATCGACGAAATCCTGCGTTTTCTGATCGAACATGGAAAGGGGCTTGAATTGAATACGGCTGGACTTAAGTATGGTCTTCCCTTTGCACACCCACATCCGGATATCCTGAAACGTTACCGGGAACTGGGAGGCGAGATCGTGACGATCGGCTCAGATGCCCACAGGGAAGAGCATATCGCTTATGGATTTGACAAGGTTTCCGGGATCCTCGAAGACTGCGGATTTCGATATTATGCAGAGTTTAAAAATAGGGAGCCGGTTTTCAGGAGAATTAAATAAAAAATGGAAAACAGCCCACAAAAATGCAAAAGACACTTGAATTTTTGTTCGGGATTTAGTACAATAAAACATGGTTGATGAATCTTTAACAATGTTAATCATTTATCATTTCTGTAGCTGTAACAAACAGTAATACAATTAAACTTTAGGAGGACTAAATCATGGCAGTAAAAGTAGCAATCAATGGATTTGGACGTATCGGACGTCTTGCGTTCAGACAAATGTTCGGAGCAGAAGGATATGAGATCGTTGCAATCAACGACCTTACATCTCCTAAAATGTTAGCTCACTTATTAAAATACGATTCTACTCAGGGAAAATACGCATTAGCTGATACTGTAACAGCTGGCGAAGATTCTATCACTGTTGATGGAAAAGAAATCAAAATCTACGCTGAAGCTAAAGCTGAAAACCTTCCATGGGGAGAACTTGATGTAGATGTAGTTCTTGAATGTACAGGATTCTACACATCTAAAGCAAAAGCAGAAGCACATATCACAGCAGGTGCTAAGAATGTTATCATCTCAGCTCCGGCAGGAAATGACCTTCCGACTATCGTTTACAATGTAAACCATGAAAAGATTACAAAAGATGATCATATCATTTCAGCAGCTTCTTGTACAACAAACTGTCTGGCACCGATGGCTAAGGCACTGAACGATCTTGCACCGATCAAATCTGGTATCATGTGTACAATCCATGCTTACACAGGTGATCAGATGACTCTTGACGGACCGCAGAGAAAAGGCGATCTCAGAAGATCTCGTGCAGCAGCATGCAACATCGTTCCAAACAGCACAGGAGCAGCTAAAGCTATTGGTTTAGTAATTCCTGAATTAAATGGAAAATTAATCGGATCTGCTCAGCGTGTTCCGACCCCGACAGGTTCTACTACAATCCTTACAGCAGTTGTTGAAGGAAATGTAACTGTAGATCAGATCAATGCAGCTATGAAAGCAGCTTCTAACGAATCTTTCGGATACAATACAGATGAAATCGTTTCAAGCGATATCGTTGGTATGACATATGGTTCATTATTCGATGCTACACAGACAATGGCTATGCCGCTTGACAACGGAACTACAGAAGTTCAGGTTGTTTCTTGGTATGACAATGAAAATTCTTACACAAGCCAGATGGTAAGAACAATCAAACACTTCGGAACATTACTGTAAGCCGGATGTTTGGCAATTGAATCTGACGGATTATTTCCAGAATAGACTCACAAAGGGTCCGGTCTTATTTGGGACCGGACCTTATTTTTTAAGAAATTAAGGAGGCATATGACATGCTTAACAAAAAATCAGTAGATGACATTAATGTTAAGGGCAAAAGAGTCCTTGTAAGATGCGATTTTAACGTACCGCTCATCGATGGAAAGATCACAGACGAGAACCGTCTTGTCGCAGCACTTCCGACCATCAAGAAATTGATCGCTGACGGCGGAAAGATCATTCTTTGCTCTCATCTTGGAAAACCGAAGGGAGAACCGAAACCGGAATTATCTCTTGCGCCGGTAGCTGTAAGACTTTCTGAACTTCTTGGACAGGAAGTAAAATTCGCTGCAGATCCAGAAGTAGTAGGACCGAACGCGAGAGCTGCAGTAGAAGCTATGAAAGACGGCGATGTGATCCTTCTTGAAAATACACGTTACAGAATTGAAGAGACAAAGAACGGCGAAGCATTCTCCAAAGAACTCGCTTCTCTTTGTGATGTATTTGTAAACGATGCATTTGGTACTGCTCATCGTGCACACTGCTCTAACGTAGGTGTTACTCAGTTTGTTGATACAGCAGTTGTAGGATACTTAATGCAGAAAGAAATCGATTTCCTTGGAAACGCAGTCAACAATCCGGAAAGACCGTTTGTTGCTATTCTTGGCGGAGCAAAAGTTTCCAGCAAGATCTCTGTAATTGAGAACCTGCTTGAAAAAGTTGATACACTGATTATCGGTGGTGGTATGTCTTACACATTCAGCAAAGCTCAGGGCGGATCTGTTGGTAATTCTCTTCTGGAAGAAGATTATTGTGAATATGCTCTGAATATGATCAAGAAAGCAGAAGAAAAGGGCGTTAAGTTATTACTTCCGGTTGATAATGTGATTGCGGACGACTTCTCTAACGATGCAAACACCAAGATCGTTGGACGCGGCGAGATCCCGGATGGATGGGAAGGTCTTGATATCGGACCGGAAACTGCTAAATTATATGCAGAAGCTGTTAAAGAAGCTAAGACGGTTGTATGGAACGGACCGATGGGAGCATTCGAAATGCCGAAGTTTGCTGCAGGAACAGAAGCTGTAGCGAAAGCTTTAGCTGAGACAGATGCTGTTACGATCATTGGTGGCGGCGACAGCGCAGCAGCTGTTAACCAGCTTGGATATGGTGACAAGATGACTCATATTTCAACAGGTGGCGGAGCTTCTCTTGAATTCCTTGAAGGAAAAGAACTTCCGGGCGTAGCTGCAGCGAACGATAAATAGGAGGAACATAAAATGGCTAGAAAGAAAATCATTGCCGGAAACTGGAAGATGAACATGACTCCGTCTGAAGCAGTTGAACTGGTAAATACATTAAAACCACTGGTAGCAACAGAAGACGCAGATGTTGTATTCTGTGTACCTGCTATCGACATCATTCCTGTTATGGAAGCTGCTAAAGGAAGCAACATCCAGGTAGGTGCTGAGAATATGTACTTTGAAGAGAAAGGTGCATATACAGGAGAAATCTCTCCGGCAATGCTTACAGATGTAGGAGTTAAATATGTGGTTCTCGGACATTCTGAGAGAAGAGAATATTTTGCAGAGACGAATGAGACCGTTAATAAGAAAATGCTGAAGGCATTTGAACATGGAATTACACCGATCATGTGCTGTGGAGAGACTCTGGAACAGAGAGAACAGGGTGTAACAATGGATTTCATCCGCCAGCAGGTTAAAGTTGGATTCCTGAATGTTACTGCGGATCAGGCAAAGACAGCCGTAATCGCTTATGAACCGATCTGGGCGATCGGAACCGGCAAGACTGCTACGACAGAGCAGGCACAGGAAGTTTGCAAGGCAATCCGTGAATGCATCGCTGAGATCTATGATGAAGCGACAGCAGAAGCAATCCGTATTCAGTACGGCGGATCTGTAAATGCTGCTACTGCACCGGAATTATTTGCTCAGCCGGATATTGACGGCGGCTTAGTAGGCGGCGCAGCTCTGAAACCGGATTTCGGAAAGATCGTTAACTGGAAATAAGAGAACGATCCATCTTAAAGAATATTATTAAAGAACATAATAAAAATCCCGCTCCGGCGATAAACCGGAGGCGGGATTTTTTAGTGAGATTATTAATCAACTTTTTTGAATTTATCGGCTCCCTGCTTGCAAATCGGGCAGATGAAATCAGCCGGAAGTTCATCCCCTTCATATACGTAGCCGCAGATCTGGCAGACATATTTTGATACAGCCTGTTTTGGAGCTTCTTCTTCTTCCGGAAGATAGGTTGGTGCGTTTTTCGGGCTCTTTCCTTTTACTACTTTATGATAATAAGAATAGGTCATTTCCGGAACAGAAGTATCGTATACTTCGGCAGCGATCACTTCGCCAAGGAATACGGTGTGCGTGGAAGTTTCCATCTTATCTACTACCTTACAGACAACATATCCGCAGGTCTGCTTTAAAACAGGAGCACCGGATACGAGTTCGAAATCAACCCCATCGAATTTGTTAATCTCTTTTCCGGACTGAAAACCGAATTTTCCGATCAGTTCGGCCGGTGATGCTTCTGATAAGATAGAAAAAGAGAAGACGCCTGCTTTTTCGATACATTCGTTTGTGTAGTTGTCATGGTTGATACTTGCAGCAATGGTAGCCGGAGAAGACGTGATCTGCATCACGCTGTTTGCAACGCATCCGGTCGGGCGATCACCGTCCATCGTTCCAACGATGTATACGCCATATGACATGTTTCTGAAAATTTTTGTATTCATGAAATACCTCCTTGATAAAAACGATAATTATTACTGATATTAATTATACCATTTTATTTACATTTGTCAATTAAGAGTTTGTTGAAAAATGGTCAAATAATTCACAATGTATTGCAAGTATAGGCAAAATCATGTAAAATACGAGGGTAGAGCGTTTTAAATCTATTTGATGAAGGAGTGTATAACAGATGAGTAAGAAACCAACGGTTTTGATGATTTTGGACGGTTATGGATTAAATGAAAAAACAACCGGTAATGCAGTTGCAGAGGCAAAGACACCGGTTATGGATAAACTGATGGCAGAGTGTCCGTTTGTTCGAGGCAACGCAAGTGGACTGGCTGTAGGACTTCCGGACGGACAGATGGGTAATTCAGAAGTAGGCCACCTGAATATGGGAGCCGGAAGAATCGTTTACCAGGATCTTACAAAGATCACGAAAGCGATCCAGGATGGAGATTTCTTTGAGAATCCGGAGCTTTTAAAGGCATGTCAGAACGCGAAGGAGAACGGAACTGCGCTTCATATGTTCGGTCTGGTTTCCGATGGAGGCGTCCACAGCCATAATACCCATATTTACGGACTTCTTGAGCTGGCAAAACGCCAGGGTCTTTCAAAAGTATATGTTCACTGTTTCCTTGACGGACGTGATACACCTCCGGCATCAGGAAAAGACTACGTACAGGAACTGGTGAATAAAATGGCTGAGATCGGTGTCGGTGAAGTCGCTTCTGTGATGGGACGTTACTATGCGATGGACCGCGATAACAGATGGGACCGTGTAGAGAAAGCCTATAATGCACTGGTTAAAGGAGAAGGACTTACGGCAGAGGATCCGGTGCAGGCCGTTCAGCAGTCCTACGATAAGGATGAGACAGATGAGTTCGTTGTGCCGACGGTTGTTCTGAAAGATGGCGCACCTACCGCAACAATCCAGAACGGCGATTCTGTGATTTTCTTTAACTTCCGTCCGGACCGTGCAAGAGAGATCACCAGAACATTCTGCGATGATGAATTTACCGGATTCGACCGCGGAGAGAGAATTAAGACAACGTATGTATGTTTCACAGAATATGATGTTACGATTCCGAACAAATCCGTGGCATTTGTGAAGACTGAGATCACCAATACCTTTGGCGAATTCCTGGCAGCAAATCATATGACACAGGCAAGAATCGCGGAAACAGAAAAGTATGCGCATGTAACCTTCTTCTTTAATGGAGGAGTAGAAGAACCAAATGAAGGCGAAGATCGTATTCTTGTGAAATCGCCAAAGGTTGCGACCTATGATCTGAAGCCGGAGATGAGCGCTTATGAAGTATGTGATAAACTGGTGGAAGCAATCAAATCCGATAAATATGATGTTATCATCATCAACTTTGCAAACCCGGATATGGTAGGACATACTGGTGTGGAAGCAGCTGCTATCAAGGCTGTAGAAGCAGTGGATGAATGCGTAGGAAAGACCGTTGACGCGATCAAAGAAGTAAACGGACAGATGTTCATCTGTGCCGATCACGGAAATGCAGAACAGCTGATCGACGAGGAGACCGGCGAACCGTTCACCGCTCATACAACCAATCAGGTTCCGTTTATTCTGGTCAATGCAGAAGGTTACGGACTCAGAGAGGGAGGATGTCTGGCCGATATCGCACCGACTCTGATCGAACTGATGGGCATGGAACAGCCAAAAGAAATGACTGGAAAATCACTGCTGATTAAAAAATAGAAATATCTGCAGGTATAGTGTTGTTTAAACAGGGCGGAATAAAATGGGAGACGTATCAAATGCGTCTCCTTTTTGCATTTTACACTGTTTGTCGATTCTGATGAAGTAATAAATGAATAAAACTAAATATAAAATTTCAAATTATCATTATAAAATGCCGAAAATCTGTTTTTGAATTGAATAAAATGCAGGAAATGGTTGACGAAACGTCATTCTTTCGATATACTATCATTCGGTGAGATAAAATTCAGTGCGATAAAATGGAGGATTTGCTATGACTGCATATAAAGATTTGAGTAGAGAAGAATTGCTGGAGCTTAAGAAAGAACTGGAAGTAGAATTTGAAGATGTGAAGGGAAAAGGTCTGAAGCTTGATATGTCAAGAGGAAAACCGTCTAAGGCACAGCTTGATCTTTCGATGGGAATGATGGATGTGCTGAACGGTGATTCGGATCTGGTATGTGAAGAAGGCGTTGACTGTCGAAATTATGGTGTGATAGATGGTATTAAGGAAGCAAAGCAGCTGTTTGCGGATATGATGGAAGTACCGAAAGACAACATCATTATTTTCGGAAATTCAAGTCTGAATGTGATGTATGATACCGTGGCACGTGCGATGACACATGGTATTATGGGCAGTACTCCATGGGCAAAGCTGGATAAGGTAAAATTCCTCTGTCCGGTACCGGGTTATGACCGCCATTTTAAGATTACAGAGCATTTTGGTATTGAGATGATCAATATCCCGATGACACAGGACGGACCGGATATGGATCTGGTGGCTCAGTATGTAGAAAATGATCCAAGTGTAAAAGGAATCTGGTGTGTGCCGAAATACTCTAATCCACAGGGAATCACTTATTCAGACGAGACCGTTCATCGTTTTGCCACACTGAATCCGGCAGCCGAGGATTTCCGTATTTTCTGGGACAATGCGTATGGTATCCATCATTTATATGAAGACAAACAGGACTATCTGATCGAGATCCTGATGGAATGTAAAAAGGAAGGACATCCGGATATGGTTTATAAATTTGGTTCCACTTCCAAGATCAGTTTCCCTGGTTCCGGTATCGCAGCAATCGCAGCATCTGATAATAACCTGAAAGAGATCCGGCAGATGATGTCCATTCAGACGATCGGACATGACAAATTGAATCAGCTTCGTCATGTGCGTTATTTCAAAGATATTCATGGAATGGTAGAGCATATGAAGAAGCATGCAGATATTCTGCGTCCGAAGTTCGAAACGGTTCTGAATGTTCTCGAAACCGAGCTTGGAGGATTGGAGATCGGTTCCTGGATCGCTCCACGTGGAGGATATTTTATTTCCTTTGATTCCATGGAAGGATGTGCGAAAGCGATTGTCGCTAAGGCGAAAGAAGCAGGACTGATCATGACGGGAGCGGGAGCAACCTTCCCGTATGGCAAGGATCCGAAAGACAGCAATATCCGTATCGCACCTTCATTCCCGACACCTGAAGAGCTTGCAGTTGCCGCACAGGTTTTCGTTCTCAGCGTGAAGCTGGTAAGTATCGATAAACTGCTCAGTGAAATGGAATAAATAACAAATATAAAAAAGCGCAGGTCTGAGATTTCGGATCTGCGCTTATTATTTATGCTGTTTCGTTCATTTTCTTGTAAGCCGTTGAAAGCATCAATTTGATACGGTTCAGCTGGTTTACTTCGCTGGCACCCGGGTCGTAGTCGATCGCTACAATATTGGATTCCGGATGACGGCGTCTGAGTTCTTTGATGACTCCTTTTCCAACTACGTGGTTCGGCAGGCAGGCAAATGGCTGCGTACAGACAATGTTGGATGCACCGCTCTTGATAAGCTCCAGCATTTCACCGGTCAGGAACCAACCTTCACCGGTCTGGTTTCCGAGAGAGACGATCTCACTTGCCATTTCAGCAAGCTCTTCAATATGGGATGGAGCGTCAAAACGTTCACTTGCTTTCAGAGCATCCACTGCCGGTTTGCGGAACCATTCCAGAGCACGGATACCAAGATTTCCAAGTCTGGCAGATGATTTCTTCATGCCCAGATGTTCTGCCTTGAAATTGGTATTGTAGAAGCAGTAGAGCAGGAAATCCACAAGATCCGGCACGACAGCTTCGGCGCCTTCCTGTTCCAACAGATCCACCAGATGGTTGTTGGCGGCAGGAAGGAATTTCACAAGGATTTCTCCGACTACACCTACGCGCGGTTTCTTTACGTCTTTGATTGGAAGAGTATCGAAGTCATGTACGATTGCGCGGCAGAGACGTTTGAATTCTCTTCGGCTCTGATGATCCTTGGTTATGAATCGGATGGCTTCTTCCTCCCATTTCTTATGTAATGCATTTGCAGAGCCCGGAACAGCTTCATATGGCCGTACCCGGTAGAGGCAGCGCATAAACACATCGCCGATTATCGCCCCGTAAACACCTTTGATCACAAGAGACGGGGTGATCTTAAAGCCTGGATTGCTCTCCAGTCCGCTCAGGTTGATCGAAATCACCGGAATGTGTGCATAGCCGGCCTTTTTCAGTGCACGGCGGATGAAACCGATATAGTTGGATGCACGGCAGCCGCCGCCGGTCTGGCTGATGATCACGGCAAGCTTGTCCGTATCGTATTTGCCGGACAGGATGGCGTCCATAATCTGTCCTACTACGATGAGAGACGGATAGCAGGCATCGTTATTTACATATTTGAGACCGGTATTTACGGCGTTTTTATTATCGTTCTTCAGTACTTCGATCTTATAGCCCGCTTTACGGAAAGCCGGCTCAATGAGATTGAAGTGGATCGGTGACATCTGCGGGCAAAGGATGGTGTAGTTTTCCTTCATTTCCTTTGTAAACTGTACTTTCTCAATCGATGCAGGGCGTATCTCGCGTTTCATTTGTTTCTGTTCACGTACGCGGATTGCGGCGATCAGAGAACGGATTCGGATACGGGCAGCTCCCAGGTTGTTGACCTCGTCGATCTTAAGAGAAGTATAAATTTTGTCGGAACCGGTCAGAATGTCGGCAACCTCGTCTGTAGTAACTGCATCCAGACCGCATCCAAAGGAATTGAGCTGGATGAGATCCAGGTCATCGCGGGTCTTCACATAGTTTGCGGCTGCGTAAAGGCGGGAATGGTACATCCACTGGTCCATAACGTTGAGCGGACGCTCGACCGGATTCAGATGGGAAATGGAGTCCTCGGTGAGGACTGCAATACCGTATGCGTTGATCAGTTCCGGTATTCCGTGGTTTACTTCCGGGTCGTAGTGATAAGGACGACCGGCGAGCACAATGCCTCTGGTTCCCGTCTCTTCCATATATGCAAGAGTCTCTTCCCCTTTTTTACGGATATCCGCACGGCAGCTTGCAAGTTCTTCCCAGGCAGCATGCGCTGCAGTCCGGATTTCAGACTCCGGAATCTTTTTCAGAGATCCGAACTTATTTACAAGGCCTGTCGTAACCGTCTCTTCACTCGTAAGTGCGAGGAACGGATTCAGAAACTCGACCTCTCCTTTTACGATCGGGTCCATATTGTTCTTGATATTTTCCGCGTAGGATGTAACGATCGGGCAGTTGTAGTGATTGTCGGCATCTTCGAATTCGCTTCGCTCGTATGGAACACAAGGATAGAAGATAAAATCCACTTTCTTGTTGATCAGCCACTGTACATGTCCGTGTGCAAGTTTGGCCGGATAACACTCGGATTCACTTGGAATGGACTCGATACCCAATTCGTAAATCTGATGTGTGGACGGAGGGGAGAGAACCACACGGTATCCCAGTCTGGTAAAGAAAGTGAACCAGAACGGGTAGTTCTCATACATGTTGAGAACACGCGGGATTCCCACCGTGCCACGGTAAGCCTCCAGTTCGCTGAGCGGTTCATATCCGAAGTATCGTTCGTTCTTATAGGCGAACAGGTTCGGAATATGGTTGTTGGTCTTCTCTTTTCCGAGACCTCGTTCACAGCGGTTGCCGGAAATGAAACGTCTGCCGCCGCTGAACTTATTGATGGTCAGACGACAGTTATTGGTACAGCCTTTACATTTGGACATGGTCGTACTGTATTCCAGTGCGTTGATGTCTTCGATGGAAAGCATGGTTGTATTCTTACATTCTTTGAACTGGTACCGTTCGCGAGCAATGAGAGCGGCACCGAAGGCTCCCATGATTCCGGCGATGTCAGGGCGAATTGCCTGACAGCCTGCGATCTTCTCAAAGCTTCGAAGTACCGCGTCGTTATAGAAGGTTCCGCCCTGAACAACGATCCGTTTGCCAAGTTCAGATGCATCGGATACTTTGATTACTTTGAACAGAGCGTTTTTGATTACAGAGTAAGCAAGTCCTGCAGAAATGTCGGCCACTTCCGCGCCTTCTTTCTGTGCCTGCTTAACTTTGGAATTCATAAATACGGTACAGCGCGTTCCGAGATCGATCGGATGTTTTGCAAATAAAGCTTCATGGGCAAATTCTTCCACGGAGTAATTCAGAGATTTTGCGAATGTCTCGATGAAAGAACCGCATCCGGAAGAGCATGCCTCGTTGAGCTGAACACTGTCTACGGTCTGATTTTTAATTTTGATGCATTTCATATCCTGACCGCCGATGTCGAGGATACAGTCTACATCCGGTTCAAAGTAGGATGCGGCGTAATAGTGAGACACTGTTTCTACCTCACCCTCGTCAAGAAGAAGAGCCGCTTTGATCAGTGCTTCCCCATAACCGGTTGAGCAGGAGTGGACGATGGAGACGCCCTCCGGAAGTTTGCTGTAAATGTCTTTGATGGCAGTGATCGTGGTTCCGAGCGGATCTCCGTCATTACCATGATAAAAGGAATACAGAAGTGTTCCGTCTTCTCCGACCAGTGCTGCTTTGGTGGTCGTAGAACCTGCATCAATCCCGAGATAGGCATTGCCGCGGTAGCTGGCAAGATCCCCCACCGGAACCTGATGCTTTGCATGGCGCTGCTGGAATTCCAGATAGTCTGCCTCGGAGGAAAAAAGTGGTTCCATACGTTCTACTTCGAATTCCATCTGGATTTTTGAGGCAAGTTTCTGCCGCATCTCGTTCAGCGAAGTCTCTACTTCCTTTGGAGAATTAAGCGCAGACCCGATCGCCGCAAAAAGATGAGAATAGGTCGGTGCGATCACATGTTCATCATCCAGCTTCAGTGTACGGATAAATGCTTCACGCAGTTCCGGAAGAAAATGCAGAGGACCGCCCAGAAATGCGACATGGCCGCGAATCGGCTTTCCGCAGGCAAGACCGCTGATCGTCTGATTCACAACAGCCTGAAAGATGGACGCGGCAAGGTCTTCCTTGGTGGCACCTTCGTTGATCAATGGCTGGATATCAGATTTTGCAAATACACCGCAGCGTGCGGCAATCGTATAGAGTGCTTTGTAATTCTTTGCATATTCATTCAGACCCAACGCATCGGTCTGGAGAAGAGAGGCCATCTGATCAATAAAAGAACCGGTACCTCCGGCGCAGATCCCATTCATACGCTGTTCGATATTTCCGTTCTCAAAATAAATGATCTTCGCGTCTTCGCCGCCAAGCTCGATGGCTACATCCGTCTGCGGAGCATAATCCTGAAGGGCGGTAGACACGGCAACGACTTCCTGTACGAACGGAACACCCAGATGCTTTGCCAGAGTCAATCCGCCGGAACCGGTGATCATCGGGGATACCCGGATCGAACCAAGCTTATAGATCGCCCGGCCGAGAAGGTCTGACAGTGTCTCCTGGATATTGGCAAAATGGCGTTCGTAGTCAGAAAACAGCACTTCATTGTTCTCGCCAAGTACTGCAATTTTAACCGTTGTAGAACCGATGTCAATTCCAAGTGTATGTAACTCTTTCTGACTCATAAAATACTACTCCTTACTTAACTGATAGAGCCTTAAAAAGGCTCGTATATGTCAATATAACTACCTATTAAATAGTGTGTGCCGTTAGCTTCGGCAACATTTTTCATTATACGACAGAATGGATGAAAATACAAATGGAAGTTCGATTAAGAATGTAGAAAATATATGAAAATGTCATAAAAAAGATGTAGAATTTGTTAAAACGGCGGTAAACTTAAGCGGAAGAATTGACAAAGACAAAGTCAAAGGATACAATAACAAGAGTATAAAAAATACAGAAATGGAGTCAGTTTATGAGAAAATGGATGGATAAAATGGAACGTAAATTCGGCAGATATGCGGTGAAGAATCTGACAGTCTATCTGCTGGTGTGTTACGGTGTGGGATATCTGCTTTCGTTCTTATCTCCGCAGCTTTTGAGTTATTTTACGCTGGAACCGGGGCTGATCCTTCAGGGACAGATCTGGCGCCTGATCAGCTGGGTGATCATTCCACCTAATTTCAGCCTGATCTTTGTGATTTTTATGATGCTCCTGTACTATTCGCTGGGAACCTCGCTGGAGACGATCTGGGGGTCGTTCCGGTATAATGTGTATATTTTCTCGGGAATCATTTTCACCATTATCGGCGCATTTATCGTGTATGTTATCACAGGCGGTATGGTTGGTTTCGGAGGTATTTTCAGTACGTATTATATCAATATGTCTATTTTCTTTGCATGTGCGGCGATCATGCCGGATCTGCAGCTTTATCTTTATGGAATCATTCCGGTGAAGATGAAGTGGCTGGCTATACTGGACGCAGTACTGATTTTATGGGATTTTGTGGCAGGCGGAATCGTTACCAGGATTTCGATCGTTGCATCGCTCCTTAACTTCCTGATTTTCTTCCTGCTGAATCGGAATATGCAGCGTTATCGTCCGAAACAGGTGATCCGTAAGCATAAATTCCAGAAAGAGGTGACAAGACCGACTGCAACCTACGCAGGCGGAGCAAAGCATAAATGCGCAGTCTGCGGAAGAACAGAACTGGATGATCCGAACCTGGAATTCCGTTACTGTTCCAAATGCAATGGCAATTATGAATATTGTCAGGATCATCTGTTTACCCATGAACATGTGAAATAAATCACAGTTCAGAGAAATACAATCAAATAATCGAACGACAAGGAAGGAGAGGACACCATGGAAAAAAGACCATTCGTGACCAAAGGACAACTGGAAGAGATTGTAAAGGAATACCCGACACCGTTTCATCTCTATGATGAGAAGGGAATTCGTGAAAATGCGAAAGCACTGAAGGAAGCGTTTGCATGGAATAAAGGATACAAGGAATATTTTGCGGTGAAAGCGACACCGAATCCGTATATTCTTTCCATTCTGAAAGAGTATGGATGCGGATGTGACTGCTCATCTTACACGGAGCTTTTGATGTCAGAATCCGTAGGCTCTGTAGGAGAGGACATCATGTTTTCTTCCAACGATACGCCGGCGGAAGAGTTCCGTCTTGCGGCAAAGCTGGGTGCGATCATCAATCTGGATGACATCACACATATTGATTTTCTGGAGCAGACGATCGGAAAAATCCCGGAGACGATCAGCTGCCGGTACAATCCGGGTGGACTGTTCAAGATTTCCAACAGCATCATGGATAACCCGGGCGACGCGAAATACGGCATGACCACCGAACAGATCTTTGAAGCCTTCAAGATCCTGAAAGCAAAAGGGGCAAAGGAATTCGGCATCCATGCATTTCTTGCAAGCAATACGGTGACGAACGAGTATTACCCGACTCTTGCGAAAGTGCTTTTTGAAGTTGCTGTAAAGCTTCAGAAGGAAACGGGTGCGCATATTAAATTCATCAATCTGTCCGGAGGTATCGGAATTCCGTACAAACCGGATCAGGAACCGAATGATATCAAGGTGATCGGTGAAGGCGTGCGGAAAGTATATGAGGAAGTGCTGGTTCCGGCCGGAATGGGCGATGTTGCAATCTACACGGAGCTTGGCCGCTTTATGCTTGCACCGTACGGATGCCTTGTTACAAAAGCGATCCATGAGAAGCATACTCATAAAGAGTATATCGGCGTAGATGCGTGCGCAGCGAATCTGATGCGTCCGGCTATGTACGGTGCATATCATCATATCACCGTTATGGGAAAAGAAGAGGAACCGTGTGATCATATGTATGATGTAACCGGATCCCTTTGCGAGAATAATGATAAATTTGCGATCGACCGCATGCTGCCGAAGATTGATATGGGGGATCTGCTTGTGATCCATGATACAGGAGCGCATGGTTTCTCTATGGGTTATAATTATAACGGACGTCTTCGTTCCGCGGAAGTTCTCCTGAAAGAGGACGGAAGTACGCAGCTGATCCGGCGTGCGGAGACACCGATGGACTATTTCGCAACCTTTGATTCGCTTCCTGTTTATGATGCACTCAAAAAGAATACCGAAGAAGCAGAGAAAGATTGTCAGTAATTAAAAAAAACACTTGCGAACCGCGGATGATTGTGTTATGATTATCTACGGTTCGTGATAGGCCGGCGTGTCGGAATGGCAGACGAGGCAGACTCAAAATCTGTTGCGGGCAACCGCGTGCGGGTTCAAGTCCCGCCGCCGGCAGTATAAAAATCTGTGGCTGCGAAACCGGTAGAGTAAAGTTCTATTGGCTTCGCAGCTGCAGATTTTTTTGATTCCAGAAGGGGCTTTTGGATGTACAGGATCCCCGCTGGCAGCATGACAAGGTGCAGAAAGGAATAACGGCATGAGTAAGATTGTACTGATTGATGGACACAGTATTCTGAACCGGGCGTTTTATGGTCTCCCGGACTTGACGAATGCGGAGGGACTGCATACCAATGCGGTCTATGGATTTCTGAACATTATGTTTAAGATACTGGAAGAGGAAAAGCCGGAGTATCTGACGGTGGCATTCGATGTCCACGCGCCTACGTTCCGGCATGATATGTACTCTGAATATAAAGGAACGAGAAAACCGATGGCGGAAGAATTAAGGGAGCAGGTGCCGCTTATGAAGGAAGTCCTTCATGCGATGGGCGTTCGAACCATTGAGCAGGCGGGACTGGAGGCGGATGATCTTCTGGGAACGCTTTCCAGAAGATGCGAAGCAAAGGGAATGGAAGTCGTGATTCTTTCCGGTGACCGGGATCTCCTTCAGCTTGCCACTGACCATGTGGAAATCCGGATTCCCAAGACAAAACGTACAGGAACCGAGATTGAAGATTATTATGCGGCGGATGTGAAAGAACGGTATCTGGTCACACCGCAGGAATTTATCGATGTCAAGGCACTCATGGGAGATGCTTCGGACAATATTCCCGGGGTTCCGAATATCGGAGAGAAAACGGCGACCAGGATCATTGCGGATTATGGTTCGATTGAACATGCGTACGAGCATGCATCAGAGCTGAAGCCGCCTCGCGCCGCAAAGAATCTTGTGGAGTACTGGGAGCAGGCGAAAATGAGCAAGGTGCTCGCGACGATCAATGTCGAAGCGGATTTCCCGTATGATCTGGATGAGGCGAAACTGGGTAATCTCTACACCCAGGAGGCATATGCATATTTCCAGAGACTGCAGTTCAAGAATCTTTTGTCAAGATTTGAGATGCAGAGCGAAAATGCTTTGGAGAGTGTTTTTCAGGTCATTCATACACGCGGGGAGGCGGAGACGGTATTTGCAAGAGCAAAGCAGGCCGCAAGTGTCGGAGCTCTGGTCTATAAACAGACGAAAAATGTACTTCCGTTATTTGCCGCACAGGCCGGAATCGGAGGAATCGGTCTTGCGTTTGGCGATCAGGATATCTACTGTATCCCGGCAGAGGGAGAGATCTCTTCGGAGTTTCTTCTTGCCGGACTCGAGGCTGTGGCCGGTCAGGTAGGGCAGTTTGCGGTATTTGACCTGAAGAAACTGTTGAAAAACGTGAAAATAAATCCGGATGATGTGGATAAATGTTTCGATGTGGCGATTGCTGCTTATCTGCTGAATCCGCTGAAGAGTGAATATCCGTTTGAAGATGTGGCGCAGGAATATCTGGGACTGATGATCGATCCGAAAGCAGATGAGGAGAAAAAGATTTGTTATGAGGCGTACACGGCGTTTGCGGCAGCGGATGTCCTGCTTGGAAAATTACGCGAGACGGATATGGAAAAGCTGTTTCGTGAAATCGAAATGCCGCTGGTATTTACGCTGTTCAAAATGGAGCAGAACGGGGTAAAGGTGGAAGGAGAAGCGCTTCGTGTCTACGGAGAACAGCTTGGCGGAAAGATCACAGAGCTGGAGAAAGAGATCTATGAACTTGCGGGGGAAGAATTTAATATCAATTCTCCGAAGCAGCTGGGCGTTGTTCTCTTTGAACATCTGGGGCTTCCGAACGGTAAGAAGACAAAGACCGGTTATTCCACGGCGGCTGATGTGCTGGATAAGCTGGCACCGGATTACCCTGTGGTTTCCAAAATCCTGGAATACCGCCAGCTTAGTAAGCTGAAATCCACCTATGCGGATGGTCTGGCTGTCTATATCGGGGAAGAGGATCAGAGAATCCATGGAAAATTTAATCAGACCATCACGGCGACAGGACGGATCAGCAGTACGGAACCGAACCTTCAGAATATACCGGTTCGAATGGAGCTTGGAAGGCTGATCCGCAAGGTTTTTGTCCCGGAAGATGGTTATGTGTTTGTTGATGCGGATTATTCACAGATCGAACTGCGTGTGCTGGCGCACTGTTCCGGTGATAAGGAACTGATCCAGGCTTACCGTGAGGCGAGGGATATCCATCGGATCACTGCATCCCAGGTATTTCACACGCCTTTTGATGAGGTGACGGACCTGCAGAGAAGAAATGCAAAAGCGGTCAATTTCGGAATCGTGTACGGAATCAGTTCTTTTGGACTGAGCCAGGATCTGAGCATTACGCGAAAAGAGGCAGCCGAATATATTGAACGATATTTTGAAACCTACCCGGGAATTAAGACATTTTTGGATGATACGGTCGCCCATGCAAAAGAGCAGGGATATGTAGTGACGCTTTTCGGCAGACGGCGCCCGGTACCGGAGCTTTCTTCCAGCAACTTCATGCAAAGACAGTTCGGGGAACGTGTGGCCATGAATTCTCCGATTCAGGGAACCGCGGCTGACATTATCAAAATCGCCATGATCGCGGTAGACAAGGAACTGACAAAGAGAAAGATGAAATCGCGGCTGGTCCTTCAGGTACACGATGAACTTCTGGTAGAAGCATGGAAAGAAGAATTGGAGGAAGTGCAGGCGATTTTGAAGGAATGCATGGAAAATGCCGCTACTCTGGATGTCCCGCTTGACATTGATATGCATACCGGACAGAGCTGGTATGAGGCGAAATAGGAAGGAAAAGCTGTGGACAGGATTCATTGAGGACAGAAACATAGCGGACCAGAAAAGGATATGGACAAACTCCGGGATATCGGAAGGGGTACTAGGATGATTAAGATAGGAATAACCGGCGGAGTGGGTTCCGGAAAAAGTCAGGTTCTTGCGTATCTGGAAGAAATACACCACGCAAGAATCTGCCAGGCGGACTTGATCGCTCACGAACTCCAGAGACCGAAGGAAAAATGCTGGAGGAAAATACGGGAATATTTTGGAGAGGAAATCTGCAATCCGGACGGTACGATCGATCGAAAGAAACTGGGAACAATCGTATTTTCCGATGCGGAAAAGCTTAGTGTACTGAATGCGATCGTGCATCCGGCGGTCAATGAGAGGATCCACCGGTTGATTGCAGAAGAAGAGAAAAAGGGAACCGGAATCTTTGTCCTTGAGGCGGCACTGATGACAGAACCGGTATACCGCGAAATGATGGATGAGATCTGGTATATTTATGCGGAGAAGCAGGTGCGTTTTCAGAGGCTTCGTACAGACAGAGGCTATTCGGATGAAAAGACCGCATCCATGATGTCATCCCAGGTGACCGAAGAGACTTACCGGGATTTTTGCGATCTTACGATCGATAACAGCAGAGAATTTGAGAAAACGAAAGTGCAGATCGACCGCGCGCTTTCGAATATGAAAAATAGATACGACAGGAGATAAACGGATGAGATTATGCAGCATTGCCAGCGGGAGCAGCGGAAACTGCATTTACGTTGGAAGTGAAGATACACATTTGCTAGTGGATACGGGAATCAGCAGAAAAAAGATTGAAGAGGGACTTTGTTCTCTGGAAATCAAAGGTGAGGAATTGGACGGAATTCTGATCACCCATGAACATGCCGACCATATTCAGGGACTGGGGGTATTCAGCCGGAAGTATCAGATTCCAATCTATGCCACTCCCGGAACCTTGCGAGGAATCCGCGAATACAAAGGACTGGGGAAAATGCCGGACGGGCTTTACCGGGAAATCCATGTAGATGAGGATTTTCGGGTGGGAGATATTGATATCCATGCATTTGCCATTTCGCATGATGCAAATGAACCGAGCGGATACCGCTTTGAGCAGGATGAGAAAAGAGTGGCTGTCGCGACCGATCTTGGAAAATATGATGCATATACGGTGGAGAATCTGAAGAATCTGAATGCGGTTCTGTTGGAATCCAATCACGATATCCATATGCTTGAGGTAGGACCCTATCCCTACTATTTGAAACAGAGAGTCATGGGGGACAAAGGTCATTTATCAAATGAATTGTCAGGACGCCTGCTTTGTGATATACTACATGAGAACTTGCAGCATGTGCTGCTGGGGCACCTCAGCAAGGAGAATAATTATGCAGAACTTGCATATGAGACTGTAAAACTGGAAGTGACATTGGGAGATAATCCTTATAAAGGGGAGGAGATACCGATTTCCGTGGCAAGAAGAGATCGTATTTCAGAAGTAGTAACCGTTTAATAAGACTAGAACAGAAGACACAGGAGGCACACTATGAAGAAATGTATTATTACAGTGGTAGGAAAAGATTAGGTAGGTATCATTGCAAAAGTCTGCACATATCTGGCAGATACGAATATCAATATTCTTGATATTTCCCAGACGATCGTGGATGGTTATTTTAACATGATGGCAGTTGTAGATGTTGAGAATTCAAAGAAGGAGCTGGATATTGTTTCCGTGGATCTTCGCGACCTCGGTCTTCAGATCGGTGTGGATATTCATTGTCAGAGAGAAGAGATTTTCCAGAGAATGCACAGACTGTAAGAGAGGACGGGAACGATGATTAATTTTTATGAGGTGGCAGAGACGAATCAGATGATTGAACAGGAGAATCTGGATGAGGCTGCAAAGACGGTGGGCGTGAACTTTATCGGCGGTTATTCGGCACTGGTGTCAAAGGGAATGACGAAAAGCGATGAGAATCTGATCCGTTCGATTCCGATGGCACTTGCTTCCACAGAATGTGTCTGCAGTTCCGTAAATGTCGGATCCACGAAGACAGGCATTGATATGGATGCTGTCCGTCTCTGTGGAGAGATGGTCAAGGCGACGGCGGAGGCTACCAAAGAAAAAGACTCGCTGGGATGTGCAAAACTGGTGGTATTCTGTAATGCACCCGATGATAATCCGTTTATGGCCGGAGCATTTCTCGGTGTGACAGAAGGCGATGCGGTCATCAACGTAGGGGTCAGCGGTCCGGGTGTTGTCAAGAAGGCAATCGAAAAATGCCGTGGCAAGGGATTTGAGGTGCTTTGCGAGACTATTAAGAAGACGGCGTTTAAAGTGACGCGTGTCGGACAGCTTGTTGCAGGAGAGGCATTCAAACGGATGGGAATTCCGTTCGGAATCGTGGATCTATCACTTGCCCCTACGCCCGCTGTAGGTGATTCGGTAGCTGAGATTCTGGAAGAGATCGGTCTGGAGCGAGTGGGGGCACCGGGAACGACGGCAGCGCTTGCGATGCTGAATGACCAGGTGAATAAAGGCGGTGTGATGGCGTCATCCTATGTCGGCGGCCTTAGCGGTGCGTTCATCCCGGTCAGTGAGGATCAGGGGATGATCGATGCGGTAAATGCCGGCTCACTCTGCCTGGAGAAACTGGAGGCGATGACTTGCGTCTGCTCCGTAGGACTTGATATGATTGCGATCCCGGGGAAGACATCATCGGCAACGATATCCGGAATCATTGCCGATGAGATGGCAATCGGTATGGTGAACCAGAAGACCACAGCAGTATGTCTGATTCCGGTCATTGGCAAGGATGTAGGGGATGTGGCAGAGTTCGGCGGACTTCTTGGGTATGCGCCGATCATGCCGGTGAATGAGTTTGACTGCAGTGCTTTCATCAACAGACAAGGAAGAATTCCGGCACCAATCCATAGTTTTAAGAATTAGAGAGGTATTCAAATATGAGTAAGGTAGCAATTGTAACTGACAGTAACAGTGGTATCACGCAGGCAGATGGTAAAGAGATGGGAGTATTTGTGCTTCCGATGCCTTTCTATATTGATGACGAACTCTTTTTTGAGGAGATTACGCTGACTCAGGAAGAATTTTATCAGAAAATGGAAAGCGACGCGGATATCAAGACTTCTCAGCCTGCACCGGGCGATGTGATGAAGCTCTGGGATGACATCCTCAAAGAATATGATGAAATCGTACACATTCCAATGTCAAGCGGACTCAGCGGTTCCTGCGAGACAGCTATGATGCTGGCGGAAGAATACGACGGAAAAGTAAAGGTGGTCAACAACCAGAGAATTTCCGTTACACAGCGTCGTTCTGTAATGGAAGCAAAAGCGCTTGCTGA
This sequence comes from Bariatricus sp. HCP28S3_F11, assembly GCF_052065395.1. Classification (NCBI taxonomy): domain Bacteria; kingdom Bacillati; phylum Bacillota; class Clostridia; order Lachnospirales; family Lachnospiraceae; genus Bariatricus; species Bariatricus sp. HCP28S3_F11. The sequence continues at coordinate 233,974 of NZ_JBQHUC010000001.1, forward strand.
TGCAGGGAAAAATGCAGAAGAGATCAAAGCACTTCTGGAAGAAATAAAATTAGAATCCGATATCTATATTACACTTGATACTTTGAAATATCTGAAGAAAGGCGGACGCCTTACACCGGCCGCCGCTGCAATTGGTACAGTACTCAATCTGAAACCGGTTCTTCGCATCAAAGGGGAAAAGCTGGATGCTTTTTCAAAGGCAAGAGGATGGAAGAGTGCGAAGAAGACAATGATCCAAACGATCCAGAAGGTGATCGATACAGAGTTCTCCGATTGTAAAGGCCCGGAAAATCTGTATATTGATGCAGCCTATACCGGAAATCAGGAAGATGCAAATGAATGGAAATGGGAATTGGAAGAGACTTTCCCGGAATATGATATCTATATGGCACCTTTGTCATTAAGCGTGGCATGCCATATTGGACCGGGAGCCCGTGCGGTGACTGTGACGAAAAGGCTTAAGGTTTCATAAAAAGCGGTTTGAATCTGAAAAGCGTATATATGCGATAAAGAGGAACTCTTATACAGGTGGGAGCTGTGACCCGGATGGGGCACAGCTCCCACTTGTATGATATGAAATTACTACGTAAATCAAAGAATGACCAACGGTTGCGAAGGTGCTGGAATAAAGGGTGTGCCATATTTGTTTGTAATCACGGACTCATAGAGATCACTTGCAAAGAGATCCTGTCGAAGCATTACGACTGCCTCGCCGGAAAGAGGCGGGGCGGTGTTCAATTTTGTAATCAAAGGAATCCGGGAGTGCTCATGCAAAACGGTGAGGAGACCGGCATCTTTTTTGCAAAAACCCAGTATGCGGGCGTATTGTGCAAAAGTGGTACGGGCATAATCATCCATGTTCTTCTGACGAATATTAAGAAGAATGTGGAGAAGAATCCGGCTGATTCTTGTATAGGTCACCTCGCGTGTCTTCAGCAGTTCACAGAATTGATCCCATGATATCAACTCGTTACACCGGTTCATGATGCGGTTAGCCAGATCCGTTGTGATATCTGCGTATTGCGTGAGGGATTCTCGGGTTTCGGAAAGAAGCCTGTACTTTAGAAGCAGGGACAGGTCGTTTGCGAAAACAGGAAATCTTTTAAGATAGTTTTCTTCCATAATTGCAAAGGAGGAAGCCGGAATCTGATCGTTCAGAATCTCCGGAAGAATCGCACCTGTTTCTTTATGGGTCATGCCCTCCGGTTCCACAAGAAGATGTCGGATTGCGGAAGCAGAACTCAAAGTGCCGGAGAGCTCTGTATCATGATATCCGGATTCCTTACGCTTTATAGTGAAGGCTTTCAAATTGCTTCCGGTACGATGGAGCGCTTTCAGGTATTCGATTCCCAGCGTATTGTTCGGACAATCCAGTATCTCAGCAAGATCGGGATCTCCGGTGTATTCTGCAAGTGCCATTTCGCGGGCGGCAGGAAACGGAAGTCCGTTTTTTAGATTCTTTTGAAGAGAGCGACGGAATTCTTCCGGCTCTTCGGAGAGAATCCGGGCGATCTGATCAAGTTTTTCCACATTTCCGCATTCACTTCCGAAACAGATCGAATCAATGCAGCCGAGTGCATCGAAGATTTCGATGGCACCGCGGGCAAAGTATTCGGCGCTTCCGCATGCGCAGCAGACAGGAAGCTCCAGAACAAGAGAAGCTCCGGCAGACAGTGCGGCTCTGGTGCGCAGGTGTTTCGGCATGATGGCAGGTGCACCCCTCTGGACAAAATTACCGCTCATTAATACAACGGCATAATCGGCACCGGTTTGTTTCAGAGCCTGTTCAATATGATATTTGTGACCATTATGGAAAGGATTATATTCTGTAATTAAACCTACAATTTTCATGTTCTTAACGAGAATCTCCTTGTATCTTGTGTTCAAAAAGATTATACTATAAAAAGAAGTTTTCGGCAAAAGAATTGTATTTCCATACTCGATATAGATTTTTTGGGCTGGGAAGGAGGAAATAAAGTGGATCGCGATAAAATTTTAAAGCTTCTGGAAACGAGAGAATATAAGGAATTGAAAGAAGAGCTGGGTAAATATTATCCCGTCGATATTGCACAGTTTCTGAGTGAAGTGGAAGATAAGCAGATGATAATCCTATTCCGTCTTCTGGCTAAGGAAGAAGGAGCGGAGACCTTTGCATATATGGACAGCGATATGCGCGAGACACTGATCAATGCACTTACTGATTCTGAATTGGAAGAAGTTATGAATGAAATGTATCTGGATGATACGGTCGACGTGCTGGAGGAGATGCCTGCCAATGTTGTGGATCGTCTGCTCATGGTGACGGATGAAGATACGAGAAAGCAGATCAACACACTTTTGAAATATCCGGATGATAGTGCGGGTAGTGTCATGAACGTGGATTATGTGGGACTGCGTCCGGACATGACGGTCGCGGAAGCCATTCTGAAGATCCGTCAGGTCGGTATTAACCGTGAGACGATCTATACTTGTTATGTCACAGAGAAGCGGAAACTGGTGGGAGTGGTCGATATCAAGGACCTTCTGACCAGCAGTGAAAGCCGTACCATGGAAGAAATCATGGATACGAATATCCTCTATGCACAGACAACCGACGACCAGGAAGATGTCGCTATCAAGATTAAGAAATACGGTCTGGTTGCCATTCCGATCGTAGATCATGAGATGTGCATGGTCGGAATCGTAACAGTAGACGATGCGATGCTTGTCCTGCAGGATGAGGCTACGGAAGACTTTAGTATCATGGCCGGTGTTACACCCAACGAAGAGTCTTATTTCGGGACTTCCGCATTCCAGCACGCCAAGAATCGAAGCATGTGGCTGTTACTTTTGATGCTTTCGGCAACCTTTTCCGGACTGGCGCTCGGACATTTTGAGGCACAGATCCTTGCCATGCCTGTACTGAATACGTTTATTCCGATGCTGACCGGAACGGGCGGAAACTGTGGTTCTCAGAGTTCATCTTTGATTATCCGCGGATTAACCGTCGGAGAGATCCGGTTTAAGGATATTTTCCGTGTCATCGTGAAAGAAGTTTCCATCGCGCTGCTGGTCGGAACATTCCTTGCCCTGGTCAACGGAATCCGAATTATGATCATGTACCGCAACCAGGTGGATTCACCGTTCCTGCTTGCTCTGACGCTCGGACTGACGATGATCTGCACGATCATTATGGCGAAAGTGGTGGGCTGTACGTTGCCGCTGATCGCGGACAAGATGGGACTGGATCCGGCAATCATGGCAGCACCACTTATCACGACTCTGGTGGATACCGGGACTACGATCATTTATTTTACAATTGCAATGCAGATATTCCCATTTCTCAAGGGAGTATAGAGACAATACAGTTCATCCGGGATGCAGTCCGGACACTCATACAGTTGTCAAAAAAATAACAAAGCTTGTATGGGGCATGGAAATACGCTATAATGAAATATAGAGTGTACGTTTTCAGATGGAATAGGAAAAACGTTAAATTCATGAATCACGAAGGGAGAAACATTATGAACGTATTAGTAATTAACTGTGGAAGTTCTTCATTGAAATTCCAGCTCATTGACTCTGAATCAGAGGCAGTTTTGGCAAAGGGACTTTGCGAAAGAATTGGTATCGATGGAAAACTGACTTATCAGCCGACGGGTGGAGAAAAGATCACTGAGGACAAACCGATGCCGACTCATACAGAAGCAATCCAGTACGTGCTTGATGCACTGACCGATGCCGAGACCGGTGTTGTTAAGAGCCTGGACGAGATCGGAGCAGTAGGCCATCGTGTACTTCACGGCGGAGAGAAATATTGTGAATCTGTAATTGTTACACCGGAAGTAAAGGAAGTTATCGAAGAATGTATCGATCTTGGACCACTTCATAATCCGGCAAACCTGACAGGTATCGTGGTATGTGAGAAATTGATGCCGGGTACCCCGAATGTTGCTGTATTTGATACTGCATTCCATCAGACCATGCCTAAGAAAGCATTTATGTATGGAATCCCGTATGAATACTATGAAAAATACAAAATCAAACGTTATGGCTTCCACGGAACCAGCCACAGATATGTTTCCAGAAAGACAGCAGAATTCCTGGGAGTACCGTATGAAGAGACCAAAACCATCGTATGCCACCTTGGAAACGGTTCTTCTATTTCCGCAGTTATGAATGGAAAATGTGTAGATACTTCTATGGGACTTACACCTCTGGAAGGTCTTGTGATGGGAACTCGTTCCGGTGATATTGACCCGGCGATCATTGAGTATATTGCTAAGAAGGAAGGCCTTGGAATCTCTGAGATCCTGAATATGCTGAACAAGAAATCCGGTGTTGCCGGTGTATCTGGTGTATCCAGCGACTTCCGTGATCTTGCAGCAGCTGCAGCAGAGGGAAATGAACGCGCTGCACTTGCACTTGATATGTTTGTATATCGTGTTGCTAAATACATCGGAAGCTACGTAGCTGCAATGAACGGTGTAGACAACATCGTATTTACAGCTGGTATCGGAGAAAATGACGGAACAACAAGAGAAAGAATCTGTTCATATCTTGGATATCTCGGAGTTGAAATCGACAAGGAAGCAAACGCAAAACGCGGAGAAGAAATGATTATTTCTACACCGGAATCCAAAGTTAAGGTTCTTGTTATTCCGACAAACGAAGAACTTGCAATTGCAAGAGAGACTGTTGCACTGTTATAGTACTCTATTTAGTATAGAAACCTTAAAATTCGTAAATAATTTGGTTGACAAATACGTTTTACATGGTATAATAGACTAGGTGTGAATAGGAGTTAAGAGTATGTTAATAAACCTATCCGACGTCTTATCTGAACCACATAAGACCATAGAAGATAACGTTGTTCCCGAGATGAAGCAGGTTTCAATTGGCGGAAGAACATTTCCGGTGGACAGGATCAGTCCCCTGCATATCCGTATCGAATATGCGGGTGATAAGAAGCTTCATATTACTGGCGGATCATCGCTTACTGTGATTATTCCCTGTGACAGATGTCTCGAGGATGTTGCTGTAGACCTTGATCTTGAGATTGAGAAGAATGTGAATACGGATATGGATTGTGCCGATGATGATGACGATTCCGACGAAGCGAATTACATTGACGGATATCATCTTGATGTAGAGCAGTTGCTCTATAATGAGATTTTAGTAGGGTGGCCGACGAAAGTTCTATGTAGCGAAGACTGTAAAGGGATTTGCAGCGTGTGTGGCCAGAACCTGAATGAGGGTACATGTGACTGCGAAGACACAAGTCTGGACCCCAGAATGTCAGTTATCCGCGATCTTTATAAGAATTTTAAGGAGGTGTAACCTATGTCAATTTGTCCAAAGAATAAATCTTCCAAAGCAAGAAGAGACAAGAGAAGAGCGAACTGGAAAATGAGCGCACCGAATCTTGTAAAATGCAGCAAATGTGGAGCTCTTATGATGCCTCACAGAGTTTGCAAGGCTTGCGGAAGCTACAACAAAAAAGAAATCATTACTGTTGAATAATAGTGATGCGGAAAAATCAGAAAGGATTCCAGATGAACTGGAATCCTTTTTTTAAGTTTGCGCGCCATGGGCGCGCTCTAACGGGTGAAAGTCGTGTGTTCTGCAAGCTGTTATCAGCTTGCCAGTGAAAGCCTGGTCAAGGTAATCGCCAGTGAGCCTTGTAGCGAACCTCCAATGCCTT